>NZ_JBSGGK010000005.1:260901-267282 GCF_053603855.1 Monashia sp. NPDC004114
GAGCGACGGCGTGCCCCGACCGAAGGTCCCTGCAACAGGGAGGAGCGAGGCACGAGCGACGGCGTGCCCCGACCGAAGGTCCCTCCAACAGGGAGGAGCGAGGCCGGCGTCCTGTTGCCCCCACCTGGAGGCCGGCACCCTGACCGGCGATCGAGCCCGCCGATGCAGAACTCAGTCGACGACGTCGAGACGCAGCTCGTTGATGGTTCGGCCCGCCGCGATGCCCTTGGCCTCGAAGCCCTGCTGAGGTCGCCACACCGGCCGCTCCGTCCGGGAGGCGACGAAGCGAGGGTGCTCGGCGACCTCGGCCAGGACGTGCTCGGCGTAGTAGTCCTGGTCGGTCGCGATGAGCACATGGCCGCGTGCTCTGAGGACGCGGGCCAGCAGGTCGAGGTTGGTCGGGCTGACGAACCGCCGCTTGGTGTGCTTCTTCTTGCGCCACGGGTCCGGGAAGAACAGGTGCACCGCCTCGAACGTGTCGTCGGCCGCGCGCCCCTCGAGAAAGACGACCGCATCGCCCTGTTCGATCCGCAGGTTCGGCACCCCCGCCTCGTCGGCGCGGGCGAGCATGCGGGCGAGCCCGGGGGTGTGCACGTCCATCGCCACGATGTCGTGCTCAGGGAAGGCAGCGGCATACGCGATGGCGGCGTGGCCGTGGCCGCAGCCGATCTCGAGCACGACGGGGGCCTCGCGGCCGAAGGTCGCGACTGGGTCGAACGGTCCGGCCGGCAGCGCCCGGCCGGGTCCCAGCCGCTCCACTCGGTCGACGGTGAGCGCGGACAGCCGACCGCGCCGCACGAAGCTGCGGACGCGGGTGGGCGTCACGCCCTCGGGGAGCTCGGGCACGACGTGGTCCTTGCGATGGGGACGGGGTGTGGCGCTCGTGGGCTCGTCGGTCACCACCGCATCGTAGTGAGAACGCGTTCACCCGAACTTCACGGGCTGAGTGGGTTGCGGTCGCCGACGACGGCGCTAGGTTGATGAGCGTCGGGGGCCATCGGCGGTCCCCGCTGACCGTAAGGGGCGCCCATGAGCATGTTCGACAACATGAAGGACAAGGTCAGCGACCTCGTCGACGAGCACGGCGAGCAGGTGGGTGAGGGCGTCGACAAGGCCGGCGACTTCATCGACGAGAAGACCGGTGGGCAGTACGCCGACAAGGTCGACCAGGGCCAGGCGGCCGCCAAGGACGCCCTCGACAACCTCGACGGTCAGGACGACGACATCAGCTGACCACAGGGTCCGGGCCGTTCAGCTGCGCCAGATGGTGACGACCGCGCGGTCGTCACCGAGGCCGGCTGCGGCCTGGTCGCACAGTCGCTGGGCCAGGCCCTCGAAGCCGGTCCGGATGAATGACTCCGCTCGGCCGAGCATGCGGTCGATCCCGTCGACCAGCGCCTTGTCCCGTGCCTCGATGACACCGTCGCTGTAGAGCACGAGCGCGTCGCCGCGGCGGATCGTCCCGCTCTCGCGTGGGTACTCGGCGCGCTCGATGACGCCGAGCAGCGGCCCACGGCCCCCTGCGAGCATCCGCCACCGGCCGGAACCCGCGGTGAACTGCGCGGCGGCGGGGTGCCCGGCATACCCGATGGTGAAGTTGCCGCTCTCGAGGTCGATCGCGACATGGACCGCAGTGGCGAAGCCCTCGGGCCAGCGTCGACGGAGCATGTGGTTGTTGGCCGAGGTCAGGAAGCCTGCTTCGCTCATCTCCCCCAAGAGCCCACCGAGTGCCCCGGAGAGCAGCAGCGAGCGGGTGCCGGCCTCGCGTCCCTTGCCCGACACGTCGACCAGCGCCACCTCCAGGGTGCGCCCGTCGGTGGAGCGGCTCGCGACGACGAAGTCACCGGCGAAGCCGTCGCCGTAGGCGGACTCGAGAGCAACCTCCGCGCCCCACGACGGGGGTAGCAAAGGCAGCTCCCCTTGCGCCCGGAGCCGGTCGCGCATGTCGACGAGCATCGACTCGCCACTGACGCCCACGACACCGACCTGCGCCCGCGCATGGGAGAGCCAGAGCATGAGCATCATCGTGGCGACCGTGACGATCTGCGCGCCGGTGGTCGTGGGCTTGTCGGGTCCGAGGTACGCCCCGAGGATGGCCATCGCGAGGAACAGCCCGAGGTACACGACGAGCAGGTAGCGGGGCTCGAGGAACAGGCCCGCGGCGACGACGATGAACCCATAGACCCCCCACGGCACCGTCGTCGGCCACATCTTGACGGCCCAGGTGGTGGCCACGCTCAGCAGGAGGAAGAACGCGACCAGCGCCCAGGGTGCCCGGGACAGCGAAGGCCCGAGGAGTCGGAGGCGGCGGATCGGTCCGGCAGCGTAGCGCGAGCGTCGAGAGACCATGCTCTCGTTGGTGGCCACGTGCCTCCCTTGCAGGTCTCGAGGGGTCCGAACCGGGCCCGCCGGACTGATGGTGGTCAGCCCGCGTCCGAGTCCGGCAGCGCCGGCAAGTTCCCCGTGTTCTCGTACGCGGAAACCATACCCAGCCGACGGCTGTGGCGCTCCGCATCGGTGAATTCCGTGGAGACGAACGTGTCGACGATCTGCTTGGCCACGTCGTCGGCCGTGAAGCGGGCTCCGATCGACACGACCTGTGCGTTGTTGTGCTCGCGGGCGAGGGCTGCCAGCTCGGGCGACCAGGCCAGTGCGGCCCGGATGCCGGCGACCTTGTTGGCGGCGATCTGCTCGCCGTTGCCCGAGCCGCCGAGCACGATGCCCAGGGTCCCGTCCTCCGCCGCGACAGCCTCGGCCGCGCGGAGCACATAGACGGGGTAGTCGTCCTCGGGGTCGTACGCGAACGGCCCGTGGTCGACGACATCGTGGCCTGCGCCGCTGAGGTGGGCGACGAGGACCTTGTGGAGGTCGTATGCCGCGTGGTCGCCGCCGATGTGGATGCGCATGTCCGTCCTTGGTTGAGTGCGTCGAAGCCGGTCTGGAGCCGGTCTGGAGCCGGTCGGGCTTCGGTCAGGTGAAGATGGGGCCCTGGGTGCGGGTGCGTTTCAGCTCGAAGAAGCCCGGCGTGCCGGCCACCAGCAGGCAGCCGTCCCACAGCCGGGCGGCGTCCTCACCCTTGGGAGAGGGGGTGACGACCGGTCCGAAGAAGGCGACACCGTCGACCGCGATGATCGGCGTGCCCACGTCGGTGCCGACGAGGCTGATCCCACGCTTGTGGCTGCGGTGCAGGGCCGCGTCGTACTTCTTGTGGTGTGTCTCCTTGGCCAGCGAGGCCGGAAGCCCGACCTCCGCGAGCGACTCGCGGATCACCTCGTCGAAGTCGCTCATCTTGCGCAGGTGGATGCGCGTGCCCATCGCGTCGTAGAGCGGCTTGATGACTCCGGGGCCGTGCTGCTCGGCGGCGGCGATGATGACGCGGACGGGCCCCCACGCCTCGTCCATGCGTGCGCGGTAGGCGGCGTCGAGGTCGTGCCGGTGCTCGTTGAGAACAGCGAGACTCATGACCGACCATGTGATGTCGACGTCGCGAAGCGTCTGGACCTCCATGAGCCAGCGCGAGGTCATCCAGGCCCACGGGCAGATGGGGTCGAACCACATCTCGACCGAGGCACGGCCGTGGTGTTCGGTGGCGGCGGTGGGAGGGTTCGCGGCAGCCATGGCGCCATCATGGCACCCGAACCTGACCGGCCCGCGGGTGGCCGAACGCTCCGCGAGTCGTGCGAGGATGGCCCGCGACGACGGCACCCGATCGGCGCCACGTCTGCCTGCATCCGTCCCCAGGAGGTCCCTACGTGCCCGGCAAGAACCTGACCCGCGACGAGGCGGCGAGCCGCGCTGCAGTCCTGCGCGTCGACAGCTACGACGTCAGCCTCGACCTCACCACGGGTCCGGAGAACTTCAACACCGTGACGACGGTCCGCTTCACCTGCCGCGAGCCGGGGTCCGACACGTTCATCGACCTCATCGCCGACTCCGTGGAGCGGGTGACCCTCAACGGCGTCGACCTCGACCCGGCAGAGGTTTTCGCCGACTCGCGAGTCGCCCTGCCCGGCCTCGCGGCCGACAACGTCGTGACCATCGACGCGACGGGCCGCTACACGAACACCGGCGAGGGCCTGCACCGCTTCGTCGACCCGGTCGACAACGAGGTGTACCTCTACACCCAGTTCGAGGTGCCCGACTCTCGGCGCATGTACGCCGTCTTCGAGCAGCCCGATCTCAAGGCGTCGTTCCGGTTCACGGTCACCGCCCCGGCGCACTGGAAGGTCGTCTCGAACTCCCCCACCCCGCAGCCGGTTGCGGCAGGGGTCGTCGACGGGATCGAGCGCGCCACCTGGGCGTTCTCGCCGACGGGCCGCATCTCGTCCTACATCACCGCCCTCATCGCCGGTCCGTACGACGAGGTGCGCGACGAGGTCGCGACCCGCAACGGCGTCGTGCCTCTCGGCGTCTTCTGCCGCAGGTCGCTGACGCAGTACCTCGACGCGGACAACATCTTCGACTGCACGAAGAAAGGCTTCGCCTTCTTCGAGGCGGAGTTCGACCAGCCGTACCCGTTCGAGAAGTACGACCAGATCTTCACGCCCGAGTACAACATGGGTGCGATGGAGAACGCCGGCGCCGTGACGTTCACGGAGATCTACGTCTTCCGCTCGAAGGTCTCCGAGGCGAAGACCGAGCGTCGCGCGCTGACGATCCTGCACGAGCTTGCGCACATGTGGTTCGGCAACCTCGTCACGATGAGGTGGTGGGACGACCTGTGGCTCAACGAGTCCTTCGCCGAATGGGCCTCGACGACCTGCCAGGCCGAGGCGACCGAGTGGACGAACGCCTGGACGACGTTCGGCACGGCCGAGAAGGCGTGGGCCTACACCCAGGACCAGCTCTCGTCGACGCACCCCATCGCGGCGGACATGCGCCACCTCGAGGACGTCGAGGTCAACTTCGACGGCATCACCTACGCCAAGGGCGCCTCGGTGCTCAAGCAGCTCGTCGCCTACGTCGGCCGCGAGCCGTTCGTCGCCGCGCTGCGGGAGTACTTCCGCAAGCATGCCTGGGGGAACACCACGCTCGCCGACCTGCTCGCGGAGCTCGAGACCGCTTCGGGCCGTCAGCTCAGCGACTGGTCCAAGCTGTGGCTCGAGACAGCGGGCGTCAACACGCTCCGCCCGGTCTTCGAGCTCGGCGCGGACGGGCGGTACACCTCCTTCGCGATCGCCCAGACGTCCACGGAGGAGCACCCGACGCTGCGACCCCACCGGCTCGGCATCGGCCGGTATGCCGTCAGGGACGGCGCGCTCGAGCGCGTCGGTTACCACGAGGTCGACATCGCTGGAGAGCTCACGGACATCGACGAGCTCGTCGGGCTCGAGCAGCCTGACCTGCTGCTGCTCAACGACGACGACCTCGCCTACGCCAAGATCCGCCTCGACGAGCGCTCGCTCGCGACGGCGCTGGCCCTGCCGCGTGGCTTCCAGAGCTCGCTACCGCGCTCGCTCGTCCTCGGGGCGACGTGGGACATGACGCGAGACGCCGAGATGCCCGCCCGCGACTTCGTGCGGTTCGTCCTCGACTCGCTGCCGGGAGAGAGCGACTCGACGCTGCTGCGCGTGCTCGTCAACCAGATCGTCACGGCCACCCGCCTCTACACCGCTCCGGAGCACCGGTCCGACACCGCCGCGCTCCTGTCGGCCTCGCTCCGGACCCTCGCGGATGCGGCCGAGCCGGGCAGCGACGCCCAGTTCCAGCTCGTCGAGGCGTGGGCCAACACGACCGCCGACCGCGCCGACGAGGCCCGGCTCCGCGCGCTGCTCGCCGGTGAGGAGTCGCTGCCTGGCCTGGGCGTCGACACCGAGCTGCGCTGGACCTTCACCAAGGCACTGGCCGCCCTCGGGGTGCTCGGTGACGACGAGCTGCAGTCCGAGCTCGACCGCGACCCGACCTCGACCGGCAAGGAACGCCACGCTGAGGCTCTGGCGGCCCGTCCCACCGCGGAGGCCAAGGCCGAGGCCTGGTCCAAGGCGGTCGAGCAGAACCTCCTGCCCAACCAGATGGTGGAGGCCATCGGCGCCGGCTTCAGGCGCTGCGCCGACGTGTCGCTGCTCGAGCCCTACGTCGCGAAGTACCACGACATGCTCGTCGACGCCTGGGCCGAGCGCAGCGTCGCGATCGGCGAGCGGGTGGTCCAGGGCTTCTACCCGTTCGCCCTGGCCAGCACCGAGCTCAAGGACGCCTCGGACACCTGGCTCGCTCGGCACCCCGACGCCCAGGCAGGCCTGGTGCGCACCGTGTCGGAGAACCGCGACACGATCGCCCGGGCACTGGCCGCCCAGGAGCGCGACCGACAGGCCTGAGCCAGGAGGCCGGCCACGAGGCCGGCGTCAGGTCCGGCGACGCCGCCGCGCCGGGTCACCCTCGTAT
>NZ_JBSGGK010000006.1:0-260160 GCF_053603855.1 Monashia sp. NPDC004114
GTCACCCTCGACGGTGGCCCGGCGCGGCGGCATACACCGGGCACACGGCATACCCCGGCGCACGGCGCACCGGGCGGAACGCAAGGCCCCGCCGGCGTGGCCCCGACCTCGACACGTGACCCGACCTCGCCACGACACCGAAACGACTGAGACGCTGTGACTGACACCTTCACGATGCTTGCGCCCACCGTCCAGACCCACGACCCGTCCGTGGACTGGCCTGTCCATTTGGGAAAGGAGGGACAGTTGGTGCTCTCGATGCCCAGCGTCACGTGGGACCAGGTCTACAACTGGGTGATCGGCACACCCGTCCTGATCCTGATCACCGTCGTGGCCGGAATCATCGCGCGGTGGCTGCTCATCCGGGTCATCAACCGCGTCGTCGCCTCGACGACGGCCCGCGCCAACGAGCGGCTGGCCAAGCTGCCGGGGGCGAGCCGCGCCCTCCAGGCCGTCGGGGTCGCCGGTGAGCGCACCATCCAGCGCACCGAGACGATGGGCGCCCTGCTCAAGAGCATCACGACGTTCCTCGTCTACACCATCGTCGGGCTCACGGTCATGTCCTTGCTCGGCATCCCTCTCGGCCCGCTGCTCGCGTCGGCGAGCATCGGTGGTGTCGCTCTCGCCTTCGGCGCGCAGAGCCTCGTCAAGGACTTCCTGTCCGGCGTCTTCATGATCATCGAGGACCAGTACGGCGTCGGCGACGTCATCGACACCGGTGAGGTCATCGGCACCGTCGAGAACGTCTCGCTGCGGATCACGCAGCTGCGCGACGGGAGCGGGATGACGTGGTATGTGCGCAACGGGGAGATCCTGCGCATCGGCAACCGGACCCAGGGCTGGTCGACAGCGACCGTCGACATCCAGATCGCCTACGACGAGGACGTCGAACGGTCGCTGCAGGTCATCCGCGAGGTCGTCTCGACGATGGACGAGGAGGACCAGTGGAAGGCCGTGCTGCTCGAGGAGCCCAACGTCACCGGGGTCGAGTCGATGGGCAACGGCGCAATCACGATCAGAGTCCTGGCCAAGACGATCGCCAACGAGCAGTTCGGGCTGCAGCGCGAGATCCGCGAGCGCGTGAAGCGTGCGTTCGACAAGGAGGGCATCCGCAGCCCGGTCGCCGTGATGCCGCCGTTCGGGGGCGGCGCACCGGTGTGAGCGCCGGCTGAGAGACTGCACCCGTGACGTACTACGACGACTTCGGCGGCCACGAGACGTTCGCCAAGCTCGTCCGCGAGTTCTACCGCGGGGTTGCCGAGGACGAGGCGCTGCGCGCGCTGTACCCGGAGGACGACCTCGGTCCCGCGGAGAACCGGCTGCGGATGTTCTTCGAGCAGTACTGGGGCGGGCCCACGACCTACTCCGAGCAGCGCGGACACCCACGGCTGCGGATGCGGCACATGCCGTTCGCGGTCACGCCCGACATGCGCGACCGCTGGCTGCTGCACATGATGAGCGCCGTCGACACGCTCGAGCTGGCGCCGGAGCACGACGACCTGCTGCGCGACTACCTCACGCGTGCGGCATACAGCCTGGTGAACACGGCCGGGCCTGACGGCACTTTCTGACGCGGACCCCCAGGACTCACAGCAAGTCACAGGCGAAAGCCGGCGCGGGCGGGACACTCGAGGTGTTTGCTGGTGCTGAGGACCTGGGCGGACGCGCCCGAGGGCTGATGGAGGGACGCCAGATGGTCTCGATCAACAAGAAGACTGCCAGCGTCGTCGTTGTGGGCGCGGCCGCTGCGGCCATCGGCCTCGGGGTTTCCGCAGCGGCCCGCGCAGACACGACACCGACGCCGAGCCCCACCAGCTCGCCGAGCACTCCGAGCCCAGGCGCGACGAAACCGGGACCCGGCCCCGGCGACCACGGGCACGGAAAGGGCTGGGGCCCGGGCGGCCGCTTCGGCGGTGTCGGCGGCGTCGCCAAGGGCGCGGACCTCTCGGCGCTCGCGAGCAAGCTCGGGGTCGACGAGTCGAAGCTGCGCGACGCGCTCAAGGCGGTTCGCGACGACCTCAAGGACCAGTTCAAGGCCGCGCGGAAGTCCGCTGCGCCCGGCGCGAAGCCCAACGTGAGCGCCCTGCAGGACCAGTTCGCGCAGCTGCTCGCCAAGGAGCTCGGGCTCGACGTGAACAAGGTCAAGACGGCCCTGGCCGAGGTGCGGGCAGCCGCTGCGGCAGACCGCCAGAAGGCCTTCGACGACCGGCTCGACCAGGCCGTCAAGGACGGGAAGCTGACCCGGGCCGAGGCGGACGCCGTCAAGAAGGCGGCCAAGGAGGGCATCATCGGGATGGGGCGCGGACCTCGCTGACGCGGTAGCCGCTGATCCACGCGCTGGACTTCTCGGTGACGACGTAACGGAAGACCAGCCGCATCATCGCGTCGCGGAACAGGCGACCGATGCGGCCCGGGATCTTCGAGCTGCTGCTGCGCGCACCCACCCTGACGATCTTCTCCACGCGCGTCCTCCGGGCGGCGTCGTATGCGGTGAACGCCTCCTCGATCGTGGCCGCGTCGCGCAGGCAGGTCGCGAGCACCACGGCGTCCTCGATCGCCATCGAGGCACCCTGGCCGGAGCTCGGCGACGGCGCATGGGCGGCGTCGCCGACCACCACCATGCGCTCCCGGTGCCAGTGCTTCACGTGCCCGAGGTCGTGGGTGTTGTCGGCCCAGAGCTCCAGCCGCCCGGTGCGGATCAGCTCCGCCGCCGGGCCGGCGTCGGGCGCCATGCATCTCTCGAGCCGGTCCTTCCACTCCGTCACCGAGGTCCTCTCCCGCTCCTGCCGGCTGATCGCATCGCGGGGCAGGTTGACGAACCAGACGACATCTCCCGACGGCGTCGGGTGCGCTCCGAAGAAGGCTTCGGAGCCGAAGACGAAGTGCCACTGTCGTGCCGGAAGGCTGGCAGCGAGCGGGGACGCCTGCGTGATCCCGCCGAAGTTGGTGAGCCCGACGTAGCGGGCCGGCACCGCTTTCGGGTCGATGGTGCGTCGAACGAGGGAGTGGACGCCATCGGCGCCGACGAGCAGGTCGCCCTCCACGGTCGAGCCGTCGGCGAGCGCCACCGTCACGCCGTCCGTCCGGCTCTCGATGTCGACGACGCGGCTGGAGTACCTGACCTCGATCCCCCGTCGTTCCGCCTCGTCGGAGAGCGCGAGTCCGAGGCGCGAACGCTTCATGGTCAGTGCGACAGTCCCGTCGGGCAGCGGCGAGCCGAGTGACATCGAGCCGAGCACCGAGCCGGTGGCGCCCACCATGACGTTCCGCTCGGACGGGAAGCCCACCTCGGTGGCGATGGTGCGCGCCCCGATGACCTCGAGGGCATGCAGCCCGTTGGGCGCGATGGTGAAGTACGACCCGACCTCACCGTCCGACTTCGGCCAGGCCTCGAGGACGACCGCCTCGATCCCGACCAGCCGCAGGGCCAGTGCGGTGGCTGGCCCCGCGATGCCGCCTCCCACGATCACAGCCTTCATCCTGATAGCCTTTCCTACGAGATTCATATAGTTCGATATTCGAAAGGCTAAGGGTATGCCGCCCTCCCGTCAACCCGGCAGAGCCGACCTCGTGCGCGCGCTGGGCGAGGCGATGCAGCAGTACCAGCGGTCCGTCCAGGCCTTCGACGATGCCGTCGGACGGCGCCTGGGACTGGGGCCGGCCGACCTTCGCTGCCTCGACTGGCTGGCCGACGGCCCCAAGACCGCGGGCGTGCTGAGCCGAGCCACGGGACTGCGACCTGCGGCGACGACGGCCCTCATCGACCGCCTGGAGAGCCGGGGTCTCGTGCGTCGCCGGCGACCGGAGACCGACCGCCGCACCGTTCTCGTCGAGATGACCGAGCTCGGTCACGCCCGCACCTGGGAGGTCTACGGACCCCTCGTCGCAGCGGGTCAACCGATGCTCGACGAGCTGAGCGTCGACCAGCTCGAGTTCATGCTGGACTACCTCGTGCGGATCCGTAACCTCACGGACGAGCACCGCGACAGGCTGACCGGCGGTGGAGACAGCTGATAACGCTCAGGCCGCTGGTGGGCCCGCGTCGACCCGTCGGCGCAGCTCGGCCAGCCCGTCCTCACCTTCCGGCACGTCCCACCAGCTCTCGATCCACCAAGTGGCCCCCGCATCCTCCCAAGCCGCGGGCTCGGCCGGCTCGAGCGTCGTGAAGCTGCCCCACGAGTCAGCCTCGATGACGACGTCATAGCCGTCCCACGGCAGGCCCAGATCCGCCCGGATCCGGCGCACCGGCTCGACGACAGCACGGAACGCATCGAGCGTCTTCGGCCCTTCGTCCAGCGGATGGATGGCCGGGATCAGCCCCTGCCATCGGGCAGCGCGCTCGAGCGATGGCTGGCGCTCCCGTCCCCGAGTCGGTGCGCCGACGACCCAGACGGGCGGGTGCGGGCGTTGCGGTGTCGGGGGCGGCTTCGGGAAGTCGTAGGGCGCCGCCTGGTAGTACTCCCCGGCATACGTCAGCTCCTCACCGCTGAGCAGGCCCGCATAGATGTCGAGGCACTCGTCGAGGCGCTTGACGCGCACGGCGCGCCCCTCGTCGGGCTCGAAGGCGGTCCACCCTGGATGCAGCGCCCCCAGCCCGACCGAGAGGATGGCGCGCCCGCCGCTGATCCGGTCGACGGAACCGACGTCGGAGGCGAGATCCCAGGGGCGGTGACGCGCCGCCGGGGTCAGGAGCGTGCCCAGCCGGATCGTGTCCGTGACCGCGGCCGTGGCACCGAGCAGGACCCAGGCGTCGATGCCGTAGAGGGCCTCCCAGGTGAAGACGCCGTGCCACCCGCGGGCCTCGCCGAGCCGGGCGAGGTCGATGAACTCAGCCTCTGTCGTGAACGGCACCACGAACCCATATCTCATGCGCACAGGCCTACCAGGAGGCGCCGACACCGCGTCTTGCTCTGCAAGATCTTTCATTTCTGTTTTGGTTTTTGCGGTTGATGCGGAACGATGGTGGCTTGTGACTCGATCCGCTGCTGCGACCCTGTCCGTGCCGTCGTCCCGCGCGCTGTCGACCGGCACCCATCAGGCCCCGTCCGTGCACGAGGCCGATGCCGCGGTGCACGCCGCCGACCGCCCCGACTCGGCGTGGTGGCGGCACGCCGTCATATACCAGATCTACCCGCGGTCGTGGTCCGACGGCAACGGTGACGGCATCGGCGACCTCCCCGGCATCACGGCCCGGCTCGACTACCTGCGCGCGCTCGGCGTCGACGCGATCTGGCTCTCGCCCTTCTACACCTCGCCCCAGGCCGACGCGGGCTACGACGTCGCCGACTACCGCGACGTCGACCCGATCTTCGGCACGCTCGCCGACGCCGACGCGCTGCTCGCCCGCGCCCACGAGCTCGGCCTGCGCGTCATCGTCGACATGGTCCCCAACCACTCGTCCGATGAGCACCCGTGGTTCCGGGCCGCGCTCGCGGCGGGGCCGGGAAGTGCCGAGCGAGAGCGCTACATGTTCCGTGAGGGACGTGGCGAGCGCGGCGAGCTGCCCCCGAACAACTGGGAGTCCGTCTTCGGCGGACCGGCCTGGACCCGCGTCACCGAGGCGGACGGTCAGCCCGGCCAGTGGTACCTGCACCTGTTCGACCCGAAGCAGCCCGACTTCAACTGGGAGCACCCGCAGGTGCGTGCCGAGTTCGAGGACATCCTGCGCTTCTGGCTGGACCGCGGCGTCGACGGCTTCCGTGTCGACGTCGCCCACGGCCTGATCAAGGAGCAGGGCCTTCCCGACACCGAGGAGGAGCGCACCACGATGCTCGGCCACGCCGAGCCCGACACCGACGGGGACGGCACGGCCGTGGAGGGCCCGCGGATCGACCACACCAAGCGAGCGCCGCAGTGGGACCAGGATGCTGTGCACGAGGTCTACCGCGCGTGGCGCCGGGTCCTCGACTCCTACGGCGCGCCCGAGCGCATCCTGTGCGCAGAGGCGTGGGTCGAGCCGCAGGAACGCGCGGTCCGCTACGTCCGGCCGGACGAGATGCACCAGGCCTTCAACTTCGACTTCCTCACGGCTCCGTGGGTCGCCACCGACCTGCGCCGCGTCATCACCTCCTCGCTCGAGGCCGCCGACTCGGTCGGAGCACCCTCCACCTGGGTGCTGTCGAACCACGACGTCGTGCGGCACGCGTCGCGCCTCGGATTCGCCCCCGGCACGCCCCGCATGAACGGCATCGCGGCCACCGACCCTCAGCCTGACCAGGTCGTCGGGCTCCGCCGCGCCCGCGCCGCGACGACGCTCATGCTCGCGCTCCCCGGTGGCGCCTACGTCTATCAGGGCGAGGAGCTTGGCCTGCCGGACTCGACGGACATGCCGGCGCAGTTCCGGCACGACCCGACCTTCGCGCGCACGCACGGTGAGGAGATCGGTCGCGACGGCTGCCGCGTCCCGATCCCCTGGCGCGCCGACGCGCCGTCGCTCGGCTTCGGCCCGAGCGACCGCACCTGGCTCCCCCAGCCGGCGACGTACGGCTCGTACGCCGTCGACCAGGAGGAGGGCGTCGCCGGCTCGACGCTGGAGCTGTACCGCTCGCTGCTCGCGACGCGCCGCGCGCTGGCGCTCGGCATCGGCTCGCTCACATGGGTCGAGGGGTATGCCGCCGACGTCGTCGCGCTGACCAACGGCTCGTCAGAGCGTGGCCGGGTCCTCGTGGTGGCCAACCTCGGGGCAGAGCCGGTCGCGCTCCCCGCCGGCGCCGAGGTGATCCTGTCGTCCGCGCCGCTGGAGGACGGGCTCGTCCCGACCGACACGACGGTCTGGGCGCTCTGGTCCTGACCCTGTCGCAGTTTGTCGTCGACCGATCTGCGCGTCGGCGACGAGCCTCGCAGGGTCTCTCACGTCGTGAGGCGCTGCGTCTGCCTGCCACGACCACGCTCTAGGGTCGTCTCATGTCGACGCGGGCGTTCCTGGCACAGACTCCGGTGGCACTGGCCCACCGTGGGGGTGCGCTCTATGGGCCCAACCTCGGGCTCGAGAACACCATGACCGCCTTCGGCAACGCCGTTGCGATGGGCTACACCCACCTCGAGACCGATGTGCACGTCACCCGTGACGGGATGCTCGTCGCCTTCCACGACAACCGCCTCGACCGGGTCAGTGACCGCAGCGGGCTGATCAGGGAGCTGACCTGGGGACAGGTGCGTGAGGCGACCCTGGGCGACTCCGAGCGCGTGCCGCTCCTCACGGACGTCCTCGAGGCCTGGCCCGGGATCAACCTCAACGTCGACCTCAAGGCCGCCGGGACCGGCGCGCCGTTGTGGGCGCTGATCGAGGAGCGCGGGCTGTACGACAGCGTGTGCGTCGGGTCGTTCTCGCAGCGGCGCATCTCCGAGTTCCGCCGACTGGCGCGGGGTCGGGTCGCGACGTCGGCGGCTCCGCCCGGCGTGGCGCTGGCGCGGTACGGGCCGCGGCTGCTGACACGCGTGCTGAGGAGTCCGGCAGACGTGTTCCAGGTGCCGGCCTCGATCCAGCTGCGGGGACGCGAGGTGACCGTGGTGACCCCACGGCTGATCGAGACCGCGCACGAGCACGGCAAGCAGGTACACGTCTGGACGATCGACGACGCGGCCGAGATGAACCACCTGCTCGACCTCGGTGTCGACGGGCTGGTCAGCGACCGGATCGATGTGCTGAAGCAGGTGCTGCTCGACCGCGGCACCTGGACGGGCACGGCCTGAGGGCTGCGCTCAGCGGACGAGCACGTGGCCCCGCGACGTCGACAGCCGGGTCCAGCGACCCTGCGCAGCGACAGCGGCCTGCTCCCCTGGCGCCAGGAAGCCGAGCACGTGCGCGCCGAAGGCGAGACCGCCTGCGACCGGCGGCGCCGAGTCGCTCATCCTGGCCCACACGCGGCGCCGCAGCGCGTCAACCGCATGACTCCCCGCGCCCTCTGGTGATCCTCCTGCGATTTCCTCGATCCCTTGTCGCGCAATGGACTCCACCGCTGCGGTCGGGAGCTTGCCGACGGGCTCCCAGCCGTCTCGAGGCGGGGTGAGCGCCGTCCACGCCACGCGCACCGTCACGGGCGGGACGCTGAGGGTCGACCCGGCGCCGGGCCGTGCGAGGCGGTCCGCGACCGATGCGAACGACACCGTCGCATCGAGCGGTGTCGCGTCGGCGACCCGAACGACGCGCATGCCGAGCACCGTCCCCTCTCCCATCAGTCCACTGCCCTCGATCACGGCCACGGTGGCGACGAGCAGGTCCCCCATGACGTGCAGACGCACGGCGCCGTCCGGGTTGGCCCGGCGGGCCCGACCGAGGTAGGTCCCGAGGTCGGCGAGTCCCCGGGGGTCACCGAAGTCGATCTGCATGGCCGCTCTCACCGTCGACGGCGCCGGAAGGGCGCCGGGTCGCCCACGTGTGGCTGGAGGGAGGCTCGCTCCTCGGGCCGGATGCGCCGGGGTGAGGCCGTGGTGAAGTCGTAGAGAGCGAGCTCGGTCTCGGCCACGGCATAGATGCTGCGCGAGGTGGCCTCGCCGACGCCATGGGGGTCGGTCACGATGTACGCCACGTCGAAGCCGGCGCCTCCGATACGGGAGACCCACATCTGGATCTCGACCGGCTCGTGGCGGAAGCCCAGCGGGGCGCGGTACTCGATCTCGTGCCGCGACACGAGCACCCCCTCGTCGAGCAGCGACCGATCCTGGTTGAACCAGTCGCGGAACCCGATGACGCGGGCGTCCTCGAGCAGGCGCAGGAACTGCACGTTGTTGATGTGGGCGTAGGCGTCCATGTCGGACCACCGGAGGGACACCTGCGCGGCGTACGGCGTGCGGTCACTCATGGCAGCCATCCTTGCAGCCCCGTCCACACCCCCTTGTCGTCGCCCACGCCCGTCCACAGCTCCGGCGTATGCCGTCCGGCCCAGTCGGTGCGGCCCCGTAGTTTGGGTGGCATGTCGAGCTCACCCGCCGCCCCACCGACCACCGACCTGCAGCAGCGCGCCCTCGGAGCGCTGCAGCGGCTGGTCGGCCGCGACGACGTCGAGTTCCGAGAAGGACAGCTCGAGGCGATCGGCGAGCTGGTCGAGGGCCGGCGCCGGGTGCTGGTGGTCCAGCGCACCGGCTGGGGCAAGTCCGCGGTCTACTTCGTGGCGACCGCCCTGCGCCGGGCCGACGGCGCCGGCCCCACCGTGATCGTCAGCCCGCTGCTCGCACTCATGCGCGACCAGATCGCCGCCGCCGACCGCGCCGGCATCCGCGCGGTCACGCTCAACTCGACCAACGCGGACGCGTGGGGGACGGTGTCCGAGGCCATCGCGCGCGACGAGGTCGACGTGCTGCTCGTGAGTCCCGAGCGCCTGAACAACCCGCGCTTTCGCGACGAGCAGCTCCCCTCGCTCGCGCGGTCGTGCGGTCTGCTCGTCGTGGACGAGGCGCACTGCATCAGCGACTGGGGTCACGACTTCCGCCCCGACTACCGCCGCATCCGCGACCTTCTCGTGACCCTCCCGGAGCACACCCCCGTCCTCGCGACGACGGCCACCGCCAACGCCCGCGTCGTCACCGACGTCGTCGAGCAGCTCGGGACCGGCGGGCATCAGGTCCTCACGCTCCGGGGTCCCCTGGCCCGGGAGTCCCTGCGCCTCGGCGTGCTGCCGCTCGCAGCCCCTGAGCAACGGCTCGCCTGGCTCATCGCGCACCTGGGCGAGCTGCCCGGCTCCGGGATCGTCTACACGCTGACCGTCGCGGCGGCCGAGGACGTCGCGGTCGCCCTGCGGGAGGCCGGCCACGACGTCGCCGCATACACGGGTCGTACAGAGCCCGCCGAGCGCATCCGCCTCGAGGAGGCGCTGCGCGACAACCAGGTCAAGGCACTGGTGGCGACCTCCGCGCTCGGCATGGGCTTCGACAAGCCGGACCTCGGGTTCGTCCTGCACCTCGGTGCGCCGGCATCTCCGGTCGCGTACTACCAGCAGGTCGGCCGGGCCGGCCGGGCCACCGAGCGTGCCGAGGTCCTGCTCTTTCCGGGGCCCGAGGACAAGGACATCTGGCGCTACTTCGCCTCGGCCTCGATGCCCCGGCAGGACCAGGCAGACGCCGTGCTGCGTGCCCTCGCCTCGAGCGACCGACCGATGTCGACGGTCGCGCTCGAGACGGTCGTCGACGTCCGCCGCACGCGCCTCGAGCTGCTGCTCAAGGTGCTCGACGTCGACGGAGCGGTCCAGCGGGTGTCCGGCGGCTGGGCAGCGACGGGCGAGCCCTGGACATACGACGCCGAGCGGTATGAGCGGGTCAGCGAGGCACGCGAGCGGGAGCAGCAGCTCATGGTCGACTACGAACGCACCGACTCGTGCCGCATGGCCTTCCTCCAGGGATGTCTCGACGACGACACCGCCGCTCGGTGTGGGCGCTGCGACAGCTGCGCGGGCGCCTGGTTCGACACCACCATCCCCGAGGCCGCCGTGAACACCGCGCGGACCAGGCTCGAACGGCCCGGCGTCGTGCTCGAGCCGAGGGCCCAGTGGCCGAGCGGGATGGACCGGCTCGGGGTGCCGCTCAAGGGCAAGATCTCGCCTGCGGTCGCGATGGACGAGGGCCGGGCAGTCGCCCGGCTCAGCGACCTCGGATGGGGGCAGCGGCTCCGCGACCTGCTTAAAGGCGGCGACCGGGCCGTGCCCCCAGAGGTTGTCCGGGCGTCGGTCGAGGTGCTCGCCGACTGGTCCTGGAGTGAGCGTCCGGCCGCCGTCGTGGCCGTGCCGTCCCGGCGTCGGCCCCAGCTGGTCGAGTCCCTGGCGACCTCGCTCGGCGAGCTCGGGCGGCTGCCCTACCTCGGCGCCCTGGACCTCGTGGACGGCGGGCCGGTTGGTGACCCAGGTGGCAACAGCGCCTTTCGGCTGGCCAACGTCTGGGGCCGCCTAGAGGTCGGCCCGGACCTCGCGTCGCGGCTCAGCGGCATCCCCGGCCCGGTGCTGCTGGTCGACGACGTGGCCGACTCACGGTGGACCCTCACGGTGACCGCAGGTCTCCTGCGTGAGGCCGGCGCCCCGGCGGTGCTGCCGTTCGTCCTGGCCGCCGATGCCTGACCGCGCCGCGTGGCACGGCAGGGTCGCGCCGGCGCTCGGTAGTGTCCTCTCGTGACCGACGAGCTGCCAGTCCTGTCTCCCATCGACGACCTCATCGACGTGTTGACGCTCAAGGACGTCGGGACGGCGCACATCGCCGTCACGGACGTGCGCGGTCGCGATGCCGCCGAGTCGATCGGGGCAACCTCGGCTCGGGTGTTCGAGGGCCGATCCCAGAAGATGCCCCACGGACGGGTCTTCGGTGGACAGGTGCTGGCGCAGTGCGTCATGGCCGCCGGGATCACCGTGCGCGACGTCAACGACGGCGACGGACCGCGGCCGATCCACTCCCTCCACGGGTACTTCATGCGGCCCGGCGACGACACCCTGCCCATCCGGTTCGCCGTCGAGGAGATGCGCGACGGCAACTCCTTCTCGACGCGGCGAGTGCATGCGGTCCAGAAGGGAGCGCCGATCATGTCGATGGTCTGCTCCTTCCAGGAGCGGGCCGGTGGCCTCGACCACCAGGAGCCGATGCCGGTGGTGCACGGCCCGGAGGGCCTGTCCTCACTGGCGGACGACTTCCGTGGGAACGACCACCCGGGCGCGCGCCACGTCGCCGAGTCGAGGCCGTTCGAGCTGCGCCCCGTCGAGAGCAACCTCTTCCTCGACGCCGGTGCGGAGCAGGTCGCCGCCAACCACGTGTGGATGCGCGCCATCGGGCACCTCCCCGACGACCCGCTGCTGCACTCCGCGGTCCTGGCCTACGCCAGCGACTACACGCTGCTCGAGCCGGTCCTTCGCCGGCACGGGCTGAGATGGACCGACCGCCGCCTTCGGGTGGCGAGCCTCGACCACTCGATGTGGTTCCATCGCGACGCCCGCGCAGACCAGTGGCTGCTCTATGCCCAGGAGTCGCCTTCGGCCCTGAGTGGGCGCGGCCTGGCCATCGGCCACATGTTCGCCGAGGACGGCACGCTGGTTGCCACCACGGCGCAGGAGGGCATGGTCCGGCTCAAGGAGTTCTGAGATCGCCGTGGAAGGCCGAGTCCTCGTCCTGCCGAGCCCGCTGCTCGGCCCTGCGGCATACGGCTCCTTCGTCGAGGCGCTCGCTCGCCACGGCGTCAGCGCCGAGCTCGCGTCGGCGTCGATCGCGTCGGCGTCGATCGCGACGGCCGCAGGCGAGGTGGGCAACGGTCCCGGGACCGGGCACGCGGACGCCGGAATGCCGGAGGCCGGGACGGCGGCCCATCGGCTCGTCGAGGCGTGGGCAGAGCACGCCACACGTCTCGGCGCGACCGGGCTCGTGGCGCACAGCAACGCGGGATACCTCGCTCCCTTGGTGCGGGCGCGTGTCGGAGGTGACCTCCCCGTCATCTTCATGGACGCCGCCCTGTTGCCACCCTCCACGCCGACCGCCCTTGCACCCCAACAGTTTCGGGCGTTCCTCGAGACCATCGCCGACGAGACGGGTCGCCTCCCTCGATGGACCCGCTGGTGGCCTCCGGACGAGCTCGCGGGCCTGGCCCCGGCCGCGCTGCTCGAGGCGGTCGACCGGGACTGCCCACAGCTCCCCCTGGCGTACTTCGACGTAGTGATCCGTCCTCCCGCTTGTTGGGTGGCGGCGCGCAACGGGTACGTCGCGTTCGGCGACACCTACGCGGAGGAAGCCACATTCGCCGAGTCCGCCGGCTGGCCGGTTGTTCGCCTGAAGGGTGAGCACCTCCATCACGCCGTTGCGGCGGACGACGTCGCGCGCGTCGTGCTCGACGAGATCACTGCCTTGTGACTCGCTTTCCTCACGCGCCAATGCGTCTGGACATGACCAGTCGACTGTGTGCTGACGTGTCAACGTGACCACTCGGCTGAGCTCACTGGTCGAGTGGTCAGGTGGTGCGGACGACGGCGACGTCGTGGGCCGCCAGCCGCAGGCCTCCGGCCACCCGATCCGGGGTCGGTCCCCACGACGCGAGCACATCGCCGACTCCGCCCGGCACGGGGACCACCTGCGGCTCGGCGGCGAGGTTGGCGACGACCTGGACGCTGCCCCTCGTCATGACGAACCATCGGGCCGCCTCGTCGAGGCGAGTCGCGATCGTCGGCAGGTCGCCGTCGGCCACATCGGGCTCCGTACGGCGGAGCTCGACGAGCCGCCGGTAGAACTCGAGGGTTTCGCGGTGCCCGGGCCCGTCGACCTCGTCCCAGCGCAGCACGCTCTCGTCGCGGGTCGAGGGGTCCTGCGGGTCGGGCACGTCCTGCTCGGCCCAGCCATGGGCCGCGAACTCAGCCCGTCGGCCGCGACGGACGGCCTCTGCGAGCCAGTCCTCCTCGAACGAGGTGAAGTAGGCGAACGGTGTACTCGCCCGCCACTCCTCCCCCATGAAGAGCATCGGGGTGTAGGGCGAGAGCAGGTAGATGGCCGCGCCGATCGCCTGGAGCCCCTCGTCGACCGTGTGGTTGATCCGGTCGCCGCGCGCCCGGTTGCCCACCTGGTCGTGGGTCTGCAGGTAAGCCAGGAACCGCTGACCAGAGGTGCTCGACCGGTCGACGGGGACACCCCAGGAGTGTCCGCGGAACGTCGACGGCCGCCCGTCGTGCAGGAACACCTCTGAGAGCGTCTTGGCCAGCACCGACAGCGGCCCACCCGCAGGCCACGCGGGCGTGCCGCCGGCGAAGTCAGCGTAGTAGCCCTGTGTCTCGCCGGTCAGCGCGACGTGGAGCGCGTGGTGGACGTCGTCGTCCCACTGCGCAGTCATGCCCCGGCCGCCCTGGGACGTAGGTGTGACCACGATCGGGTCGTTGAGGTCGCTCTCGGCGACGAGGTCGAGAGGACGGCCGAGCTCCGCTGCCAATAGCGCGGTCTCGTCCGACAGCTGCGCAAGGATGTGACGGTCGGACTCGTCGTGGAAGGCGTGCACTGCATCGAGCCGGAGGGCGTCGACGTGGAAGTCGCGGAACCACCGGAGCGCGTTGTCGACCACCCACCGTCGCACCACGGCGCTGCCCGGGCCGTCGAGGTTGACCGCGGGTCCCCAGGGGGTCGAGTAGCGGTCGGTGAAGTACGGACCGAACTCCGCCAGGTAGTTGCCCGTGGCGCCGAGATGGTTGTAGACGACGTCGAGGCAGACGCCGAGGCCCACGCGATGACACGCGTCGACGAACCGCTGGAAGGCCGCGGGGCCTCCGTAACGCTGGTGCACGGCATACGGCTGCACCCCGTCGTAGCCCCAGCCATGGGTGCCTCCGAACGCGCCGACCGGCATGACCTCGACGACGTCGACCCCGAGGCGGACCAGGTGCTCGAGGTGCTCGACGGCGGCGTCGAGCGTGCCCGCCTGCGTGAAGGTGCCTATGTGCAGCTCGTAGACCACCCCGCCGAGCAGGCCCCGTCCGTCACGGGCACCGCGCCATCCGGCGTCTTGCCAGGTGTGCGCCGACACGTCGAAGGTTCTGGTCGCGCCGTGGACCCCGTCGGGCAGCCACGGGCTTCGCGGGTCGGGCCTCGGGTCGCCGCCGTCGAGGCGGAACGCATAGTCGAGGGCGCCGACCCCCTCCGGCCACCAGGACCACCACCCGTCGTCTGCGGGAGTCATGGGGGTCGTCGTCGCCGGACTCGCTGGGCACCGGGTCGCCTGGGTCGCCTGGGTCGCCTGGGCCGCCTGCGCGGCGATGCCGGTGCAGGGGTCGGGGTGGGCCGCCGACCAGGCGATGTCGACCCGCTCTGCGGCCGGCGCCCAGACGCGGATCAATGAGCTCATGCCCGGTCTCGTACCCGGACGAGCAACGCCACAGGCAGCCCCACCCCGCCCGCACCAGAACCGACGAGGCGCCGAAGCAGGGTCGGGCCCCCCTCGTGGGTGCGGCCTGAGAGCAGGTCGGACCACGTGCCGGACGGGAGGTCGAGGGTCGCCTCGCCGAACCCGCCCGCGTCAGAGAGCTGCCCGGCCAGCCGGGTGACCACGGTGACCACGTCGATGGCTTCGTCGGGGCGACCGCCACCCTCGCCGGCGCCTCCAGGGCCACGACCGAAGGCGACCGCGTGCGGGGAGCCGGTGTCCAGGGCCAGATAGGTCGCTCCCGGTCCGACGAAGCACTCGGGCCGGTCCTTGCGAGCGCGCAGGGCCGCGGTCGTGACCAGCAGCTTCTCGTCGGCCAGGTCCGTGGGTGCGCCGCCGCCGTCGAGCCGCCCGAGGCGCCGTCGACGCTCGGCGTAGTCGACACGTCGACGGTTGTCGGGATCGACCAGCGAGAGGTCCACGAGCTCGCAGCCCTGATAGACGTCGGCCACACCGGGCATGGTCAGCTGGACGAGCTTCTGGCCGAGGGTGTTGGCGCGCACCTCAGCGGTGGTCCGCTGCAGCAAGCCCTCGACATGCGCCGCCACGCCTGGGTCGCTGACGAGCTGGTTGACGTATGCCTCGACGGCCTCCTCGTACGCCGCGTCGGGATCGGTCCAGGTCGTGCGCATCTTCGCCTCGCGTGTCGCCTTCTGCGCATATGCCGAGAGCCGGTCCCGAGACACCGGCCAGCAGCCCACGAGCGTCTGGAGCAGGAGGTACTCGGTCGCAGGGTCGAGCCCAGCGGGACGCACGTCGGCGAGGAGGCGGCGCGCGTCGCGAACCCACTCGGCCCAGGCCGCGGGGTGCTCGGACATGACGAACAGTCGGGCCCGGACGTCCTCGGACCGCTTCGTGTCGTGCGTCGACAGCGTCGTCAACGAGGTCGGCCACTCGGCGAGCAGGCTCCCGCTGAAACCGTGGAACACGGGCACTCCGACGCCGACGTGCCCTGGGTCGCCGCCGACCTCGTTGAGGGCGACCAGTCGCACGTACCGGTAGAAGACCGTGTCCTCGACCGCCTTGGCCATCACCGGGCCACACGTCTGCTGGAACCGCACGATGAACTCCGCCTGCGCCGCCGGGTCGGCCCCCGGAGCCTGCCCGAGCGCGAGGTCGATGATGGGATCGAGGACGGCCCGGTCGAGCTCGCCGACGGTCTCCACGGCCCGCGCAGCGGCGCTCTCGAGCTGCACCGCAGCGGCGCCCGAGGGCGGCTCGCCCGGTCGCACGTAGACGCGGTAGCGGTCCATCCCGAGCAGCAGCGCCTCGACGACGCGGCGAGCCCGCGCTTGGTCGAGCCGGGGTAACGCGCGCCCGATCACGCGCATGAGGCGGTTGACCTCGGCCACGAGCACCTTCTCGATGACATACCGCTTCGCCTCGGTCACCATCCGGGACAGGTCCTGTCGCTCTCCGAGGACCTCCGCGGCGACATCGGCGAGCGGGTCCGCCGCGGCGGGGTCTACGAAGAGCCCGCCGATGCGGAGCATGGCGTCGTACCCGGTCGTGCCGGCGGTGCGCCACGAGACGGGCAGACGCTCGTTGCCCTCCAAGATCTTCTCCACCACGACCCAGGCGCCGTCGGTGGCATCGGCCAGCGCGTCGAGGTAGCCCTCCGGGTCGGCCAGCCCGTCCGGGTGGTCGATCCGCAGTCCCGCGACCGCACCCGTGCGGACCTGCCGCAGCAGCAGCGCGTGCGTGGCCTCGAACACGGCAGGGTCCTCGACCCGCACCGCGATGAGGGACGTCACGTCGAAGAACCTGCGGTAGTTGAGGTCGCTCGCACCGGTCCGCCAGGACGCCAGGCGGTAGTGCTGCGCCGTGAGCACGTCGGCCAGCGGCGCCGCGAGGTCGGTGCCTGGGGCGACCGGGAACACGTGGTCGTAGTAGCGGACCGCCGGCTCGTCGTCGACCCGCCCGATCGTGACCTCGCCCGCCCGGAGGGCATCCTTAAGGGACCCGCCGAGCACCGGCAGCAGGACGCGCCCGCCCTGGGCGCCCCAGTCGATGTCGAACCACGCGGCATACGGCGACCGGCGTCCGTCACGCAGCACGGACCACAGTGGACGGTTCTGCCTCAGCGGGGTCGGCGTGGTCATGTGGTTGGGCACGACGTCGACGACGATGCCCAGGCCCGCCTGGCGGGCCACGTCGACCAGACGCGCGAAGCCCGCCTCGCCCCCTAGGTCATCCGACAGGCGCGTCGGGTCGACGACGTCATAGCCGTGCAGCGATCCGGGCGCCGCCTGCAGGACCGGCGACAGGTAGAGGTGCGAGATCCCCAGGGCCGCAAGGTAGTCCACCTGCGCGGCCGCATCGTCGAAGGCGAACCCCGGCTCGAGCTGGAGCCGGTACGTCGAGACGGGAACCTCGCGACCCCTCACGAGATGGCCTCCACCACCGCCGATCCGTTCGCCGGTTTCCTCGAGCATCGGAGCACGACCATGCTGTGCGCGTCGACCGGGCGCTGCCAGCTCGGCTCCAGCGGGGTCGGGTCGACCTTCGGCTGGGCGGTGTCGACGACTGGGACCCACGCAGCGCCGTACTCGTCGTCGGGCACGGTGAACGTCAACGGCTCGTAGTGGGCGTTGAACATGATGAGGAACGAGTCGTCGAGGATCTGCTGCCCGCGAGGGTCGGGCTCGGGGATGGCCGATCCGTTGAGGAAGACCATGAGCGACTTGGCGAGCCCATTGGTCCACGCCTCGTCGTCCATGTGCTCGGCGTTCGGCATGAACCACACGATGTCGCCGAGCTCGCTCTCCCCGCCGTGGTCGGCGCTGCCCGCGAAGAAGCGGCGGCGGCGGAACACCGGGTGCTCGCGCCGCAGCGCGACGACCGACTGCGTGAACGCCATGAGCTTCTCGTCGTCCTCGTCGAGCACCCACTGGGTCCAGGAGATGTCGTTGTCCTGGCAGTAGGCGTTGTTGTTGCCGCCCTGGGTGCGGCCGAGCTCGTCCCCGTGCAGCAGCATCGGGACGCCCTGGGACAGCATGAGGGTCGTGATGAAGTTGCGCTGCTGCCGGGCCCGCAGCTCACGGACGGCGGCGTCGGGGCTGGGGCCTTCGACGCCGCAGTTCCACGAGCGGTTGTGGCTCTCGCCGTCGTTGTTGCCCTCGCCGTTCGCCTCGTTGTGCTTCTCGTCGTAGGAGACGAGGTCGCGCAGCGTGAAGCCGTCGTGGGCGGTGACGAAGTTGATCGAGGCGATCGGCTTGCGGCCCGAGTGCTCGTAGAGGTCGCTCGACCCGGAGAGCCGTGAGGCGAACTCCCCCAGCGTGCCTCCCTGCCCGCGCCAGTAGTCGCGCACGGTGTCGCGGTACTGCCCGTTCCACTCGGTCCACAAGGACGGGAAGTTGCCGACCTGGTAGCCGCCCACGCCGACGTCCCACGGCTCGGCGATGAGCTTCACCTGGCTGACGACGGGGTCCTGCTGGATGAGGTCGAAGAACGCGGACAGCTTGTCGACCTCGTGGAACTGCCGCGCGAGCGTGGCGGCGAGGTCGAACCGGAACCCGTCGACGTGCATCTCGGTGACCCAGTAGCGCAGCGAGTCCATGATCAGCTGGAGCACGTGCGGGTGGCGCATGAGCAGGGAGTTCCCGGTGCCGGTCGTGTCGTAGTAGTGCGACAGGTCGTCGCTGACGAGGCGGTAGTAGCTGTTGTTGTCCAGGCCGCGGAACGCGAGGGTGGGCCCCATGTGGTTCCCCTCGGCGGTGTGGTTGTAGACGACGTCGAGGATGACCTCGATGCCGTGCTCGTGCAGCGTCCGCACCATCCCCTTGAACTCGAGCACCTGCTGGCCGCGCTGTCCACCGGCGGCATACCCGTTGTGCGGAGCGAGGAAGCCGATCGTGTTGTAGCCCCAGTAGTTCGAGAGGCCTCGCTCGACCAGCGGGGCGTCGTGCACGAACTGGTGGACCGGCATCAGCTCGATCGCGGTGATCCCTAGCTCGGTGAGATGCCGGATCATCGCCGGATGGGCGATGCCGGCGTACGTGCCCCGGAGCCCTTCGGGGATGTCGGGGTGGAGCTTGGTCAGGCCCTTGACGTGCGCCTCGTAGATGACCGTCTGGTGGTACTCGTGCCGGGGCGGCCGGTCGCTCGCCCAGTCGAAGAACGGGTTGACGACGACGGAGTGCATCGTGTGGGCGATGCTGTCGTCGGTGTTGATCTTGGTCGTCGTGGCGGCCTTGGGGTCACCGAAGGGGTAGGAGTAGAGCGCCTGGTTGTTGTCGACCTGACCCTCGATGGCTTTCGCGTAGGGGTCGAGCAGGAGCTTGCTGGGGTTGCAGCGGTCGCCCTCGGCGGGGTCGTAGGGGCCATGCACGCGGAAGCCGTAGCGCTGCCCCGGCTGGACGTTGGGCAGATACCCGTGCCACACGAACCCGTCGATCTCGGGCAGGTCGACGCGGGTCTCGGTCAGGTCGTCACCGATGAGGCAGAGCTCGACGCGCTCGGCGACCTCCGAGAACACGGCGAAGTTCACCCCAGTGCCGTCGTAGGTCGCACCGAGCGGGTAGGGCTTGCCGGGCCAGATCTCCATGGACCCTCTTCCATTGTCGGGAGCGCCATTCTTCCGTGACCGGCTGCGTCCCGCGCAACACCAACGGGTATGCCGCCTGCTTGCGTCCCGCAGCTGTGCTCAGCCGATCCGGCCGACCTTCCAGTACCTCATGAAGGCGACCTGGCGAGGCGGCATGCCCAGCTCGCCCGAGGAGGGGGCGGCCAGGCCCGGGGCGGTGCTGGGGCTCGCTTGTCAGAGAGCCCCGCCCAGGGTCCGGCCTCCGTCGATGGTGAGTGTCTGGCCGGTGATCCACGCGGCGTCGCTGGAGAGCAGGAAGCTGACCGCACCGGCGATGTCCTGCGGGAGACCGAGCCGCCGCATCGGGTACGTCCGCGCGACCTCGGCCTCGCGGCCTTCGTACAGCGCCTCGGCGAACTTCGTCTTGACGACGGCCGGGGCGACCGCGTTGACCCGCACGTCGGGGGCGAGCTGATAGCCCAGCTCGGTGGTGAGGTGGATCAGGGCTGCCTTGGACACGCCGTACCACCCGATGACGCCGCTGGCGCCCTGGCCGGCGACCGACGCGAGATTGACGACGGCACCCGGGTGCTCCTCGTCGCCGAGGCCGGCCGCGACCGCCTTGCGGATCCACGAGAAGGCCGAGACGACGTTGACGTCCAGCACCTTGCGGGCCACGTCGAGGCTCGTGTCGAGCATCGGGCCGTAGACCGGGTTGATGCCGGTGTTGTTGACGAGCAGGTGCAGGCCACCGAAGGTCTCCCGGGCAGCCTCGATCACGACATCCTGGTGCTCCTCGTCCGCGGCATTGCCGGCGATCCCGATGGCGTTGGCGTGGCCGCCCAGCTGGGCCACCGCCTCGGCAAGCACCTCTGGCTTGCGGGCCGTGATGACCACCTTGGCGCCGTCGGCGACCAGACGCTCGGCGATCCCGAGGCCGATGCCGCGGCTCGCACCGGTGACGATCGCGACCGCGCCCTCGTGACGCCGGTCGCCGCCCTCCCCCGCCATCAGAAGCCGAGGTCCCGGCCGATGAGCTCCTTCATGATCTCGTTGGAGCCCGCCCAGATCTTCGTCACGCGAGCATCGCGCCAGGCACGCGCGACGCGGTACTCGTTCATGAAGCCGTAGCCACCGTGGATCTGGACGCACGCGTCGAGCACGTCGTTCTGCACCTGGGCGGTCCACCACTTCGCCTTGGCGGCGTCGATCGCGGTCAGCTCGCCCTTGGTGTGCGCCAGGACGCAGTCGTCGACGTACGCCTCCGCGACCTCGATCTTGGTCACCAGCTCGGCGAGCAGGAACTTGTTCCACTGGAAGGCGCCGATCGACTGCCCGAACGCCTTGCGGTCCTTGGCGTACTGGATCGTCTCGAAGAGGATCGCCTTGGCATGCGCGGTGTTGGCGACGGCCGAGCCGATCCGCTCCTGCGGGAGCCGCTGCATCATGGCGACGAAGCCCATCCCCACCTCGCCCAGGCGGTTCTCGTCGGGCACGCGCACGTTGTCGAAGAACAGCTCAGCGGTGTCCGACTCCTCGAGGCCGACCTTGTCGAGCTTGCGGCCGTTGACGAAGCCCTCCATGCCGCGCTCGACCATGAACAACGTGATGCCCTTCGCACCCTTGCTCGCGTCGGTGCGGGCCGCGACGATGACCAGGTCGGCCTGGTACCCGTTGGTGATGAATGTCTTGGACCCGTTGAGGAGCCAGTCGTCGCCGTCGCGCACCGCGGTCGTCTTGAGGGCGGCGAGGTCGGAGCCGCCGGAGGGCTCCGTCATGCCGATCCCGATGATGAGGTCGCCGCTGGCGATCCCGGGCAGCCACCGCTGCTTCTGCTCCTCGGTGCCGAGGTCGACGATGTAGGGCGGGCAGACGTCGGCGTGGATGCCGAAGCACGAGCTCGTCGCCATGTTGAAGTGGGCGAACTCCTCGGCCACGATCGCGTTGAACCGGTAGTCGTCCGCGCCCGCGCCACCGAACTCCTCGGGGATGTCGAAGCCGAACAGCCCCTGCTTGCCCGCCTCGCGCCAGATGTCGCGCGGGATGGACTTCAGCTCGATCAGCTCCTCGGCCCGCGGGCGCATGACGCGGTCGATGAACTCCTTGGCCGACGAGCGCACTGCCTCGTGGTCCTCGTCGTAGATGTTGCGGGGCATCGGTCCTCCATCGGGGGTTACTCGCCAGTCACTAAGCGCTTGCTTAGTGTCCCTTCCCTGCGGCATGCTGTCAACGTGCCGCAGCCCACGACGAGCCCCGACGCGCGCCCTGGTGTCAGAGGCGGCGTGAGTCCTGAGACGGTCGCGTCGCCCGGTCCCGACGCGCCCGCCGACACGACCACCGTCGACCGCCTCATGGTGGCGGCCGCCCACGCGTTCGCGGACAAGGGCTTCCATGCCACCACGACCCGCGACATCGCCTCCGGCGCCGGCCTCAGCCCGGCCGGGGTGTACGTCCACTTCGGCTCCAAGGAGGAGCTGCTCTTCAACCTCAGCCGCAGCGGGCACGAGTCCGCCCTGCGGCTGCTGCGCTCGGCGATCGCCGACGGTGGGACTCCGACCGAGCAGCTGCACAACCTCGTCGCCCGTTTCTCGGAGTGGCACGCCGAGGGGTACCAGCTGGCGCGCGTCGTCCAGTACGAGCACCACCACCTCAGTCCCGAGCATCACGCCGAGGTCCTGGCCCTGCGCAAGGAGATGGACGCCCTCGTGAGGGACGTGCTCGACCGTGGCGTGGCCGACGGTGCGTTCGTCGTCGACGACAGCGGCGACACGGCGCTGGCCCTGCTGTCGCTCGCCGTCGACGTGGCCCGCTGGTACTCCCCCACGATCCGGCGCACCCCCCGTCAGATCGGTGCGACGAACGCCGCCCTCGCCCTGCGGCTCGTGAGCGCCACACCCTGACCCACCCCTGTGAAGCGGCTAGGTCAGGGCTGGGTCCGGGGCGCGTGCACGCAGTCTCGCGTCAGCGGTCCGCCGACGTGATTCCTTCTGACTGGCGCACCACATCGGCGAGCAGCTCGTAGGCTCGCGGGTCGGTCGCGTTGCCCATCCCGAGGATCGCGTAGTCCATCCCGTCCTGAGCCAGACGGCCCAGCTGGTCGACAGCTGCCGCGACGGACATCGTCGGCTCACCCGACGGAGCCGTGGCGCCGTCGTCCGAGACGCTGATCCGGGTCAGCACCGTCTTGGTGATGTCCGCGTATTCGCGGCCGACCTCGGCGCAGTGCCCGCGAAGGTTCTGGCAGGCGGCCCGGAGGCCATCGGACCCGACGTCGAAGAAGTTGGAGGCGTCGGCATACGTCGCGACCAGCCGCATCGTCCGCTTCTGGCCCATGCCGCCGATGAGGATCGGCGGATGCGGCTCGCGGATCGCCGGCGGGTGGTTGAGGGGGCGTTCGAGCTGGTGGTGGCGTCCGGCATACGGCGACTCGTCGCCCGCCCACATCTGCAGGGCGATCTGGAGCGTCTCCTCCAGCCGCTCGAACCGCTCCCTCGTCGACGGGTACGGGATGCCGAGCCCGCGGTGCTCCTGCTCGTTCCACGCGGCACCGATCCCGAGCCACGCCCGCCCGCCTGACAGGACGTCGAGCGTCGTGACGATCTTCGTGAGGATCCCCGGATGGCGATAGGTCACCCCGGTGACGAGCGTGCCGAGCTCGATCGTGGACGTCTGGCCCGCGGCGAAGGACAGGGCGGTGTAGCCCTCGAGCATCTCGTCCTCTGGCGGACCGATCATCCCGATCTGGAAGAAGTGATCCATCACCCACAGGCTGGAGATGCCCGCGGCCTCGGCGTCGCGCGCGATGCGGCCGAATGTGGGCCCGATAGACGCCGGCGCGTCCGGCCAGCCGAAATGAGAGATCTGGAGTCCGAGTCGCATGACTCGATCCTCCACGCGATGTCACGGGACTGTCGAGGGCTCCAGACGACCGGGTGACATCTCGGCGGGCGTCAGGTCGACGGTCAGGCGTGGCAGGAAGAACTGCACGAGCGGCCCGATGGTCACCGCGTAGAGGACGGTGCCAAGCCCGACCGGGCCGCCGAGGAGCCAGCCGACCGCGAGGACGACGACCTCGATCGTCGTGCGCACCAGGCGGATCGAGAGCCCGGTCCGTCGGGCGAAGCCGGTCATCAGCCCGTCGCGCGGGCCCGGACCGAGCTGGCTGCCGATGTAGAGGCCGCCTGCGATGCCGTTGAGGACGATGCCCACGACGAGCAGGGGCACCCGCGTCCAGAGCGACTCGGGCGCCGGGATCAGCGCCAGCCCCGCATCGGCGGCCAGTCCGATGACGACGACGTTGGCGAGCGTGCCGAGGCCGGGCCACTGGCGCAGCGGCACCCAGAGCAGCAGCACGAGCGCACCCACGACGATCGTCACCTGACCGAAGCTGAGCGGCACGTGGGCCGCGATACCGGCGTGCAGGACGTCCCAGGGGTCAAGGCCCAGGGTCGAGCGGACCATCATCGCCATGGAGATGCCGTAGAGGGTCAGGCCCACGAGCAGCTGCGCCAGGCGGCGGGGCAGCCGGCCGGCGCGCACCTGTTGGCCTGGGGTGAGGTTCTGCAAGGCGACCTGACGTCTCATAAGGTCCAGCATGATCGCAACTGGTCTGCTTTTTGAGAGCCAATCGTGCGACAGTGGACCCATGCGCACCATCTCGGCCCGGTCGCTGGCCCTCCTCCTCGGTCGGGAGCCCCTCGCCCGTCCCGCCTACCGATCCCTCGCGGACGGGATCCGCCGGCTCGTCTGCGACGGCCGCGTGCTGGTCGGCACCCGCCTACCGAGCGAGCGCGCCCTCATGGCCGAGCTCGGCCTCAGCCGGACGACCGTCGGTGGTGCCTTCGAGACGCTACGCGTCGAAGGCTTCGTCGTGACGCGCCGTGGGTCCGGCAGCGTTGCCGCGCTGCCCGCCGGTCCGAGCGGCCTGGCCCTGTCGAGCGCCGGGCTGATGCCCACGGCACTGCCCGAGGACGTCGTCGACCTGACGTATGCCGCACTGCCCGCTGCGTCGGGCGTGACCGGTGCCTACGAGCGGGCCCTGGCCGAGCTCCCGCGGCACCTCGCATCGGCCGGCTACGACCCCCACGGCCTGCCCGAGGCCCGGCAGGCGCTGGCGGACTGGTACGAGTCTCGCGGCCTGACGACGGACCCCGACCACATCGTCATCACCTGCGGCGCCCACGCGGGACTCTCCTCGGTGCTGCGGGCCGTGCTGGACCCCGGGGACCGGGTGCTGCTCGAGTCGCCCACCTACCCGAACGCCCTTGTCGGCGTTCGCCGGTCGGGCCTGCGACCGGTCGCGTATCCCATCGACCCACTCGGCTGGGAGCCCGAGTCGCTCGAGCTCGCGCTGCGGCAGGGCGCGGCGCGGATGGCCTACCTCGTGCCCGACTTCCAGAACCCGACCGGTCGCCTCATGGGGGCCGACGAGCGCCGTGCGGTGGCCGACGTGCTCAAACGCACCCGCACCCAACCCATCATCGACGAGACCTTCGTCGAGCTGGGACTCGATGTCACGCCTCCGGCGCCGTTCGCCACCGCCTCCGCGTCAGCCATCACCCTGGGCAGCGCGGGCAAGACGTTCTGGGGCGGGCTGCGCGTCGGATGGGTCCGAGCGCCACGCGATCTCGTGTCGCCGGTCCTGGAGGCGAGGCACAGCCTCGACCTCGGCACTGCCGTGCTCGAGCAGCTGGTCCTCGTCGAGCTCCTTCGCGCGGGCCCTGCGGTTCTCGACGACCGACGCGCCGAAGCCCGCGCCCGTCGGGACGCCATGGTCACCGCCCTACGGACCCATGTGCCCGACTGGGCCTTCATGGTGCCCGCCGGCGGTCTGACGCTGTGGTGCGAGCTGCCGGTCGAACGTGGCGACGCGCTGTCACGGGCTGCCGAGTCGGTCGGCCTGCGTCTGGCGCGCGGGACGCAGTTCGGGGTGGGTGGCGGGATGGACCGGTTCGTCCGGGTGCCTTACTCCGTGCCCGCCGACGAGTGTGACGGCGTCGGGCGCAGGCTCGCCGAGGCCTGGCAGCTGGCACTGGGCAGTCGCTCGACGAGCGAGCCTTCGACCCCGCTCATCGCGTAGCGACCACGCAGCACGCAGGCAGCGCGACATCCGCGCGCGGGGTGCCCACTCGACTCGATCGGCCGAGTGGGCACTCGCGCGGCAGCCCGGTCACGCGCCGGCCCGGTCACGCGCCGGCCCGGTCACGCGCCGGCCCGGTCACGCGCCGGCCCGGTCACGCGCCGGCCCGGGCACGCGGCGCCCAGTAGCGCAGACGCTGAGTCGCGCGGCGGGCGCTCAGTCGCGGGTCAGCTTGCGGTAGGTGACACGGTGCGGGCGCGCGGCCTCGGGCCCGAGGCGCTCCACCTTGTTGGCCTCGTAGGACTCGAAGTTGCCCTCGAACCAGTACCACTTCGCAGGGTTCTCGTCGTCACCCTCGTAGGCGAGGATGTGCGTCGCGACCCGGTCGAGGAACCACCGGTCGTGTGAGATGACCACCGCGCAGCCGGGGAACTCCAGCAGAGCGTTCTCCAGCGATCCGAGAGTCTCGACGTCGAGGTCGTTGGTCGGCTCGTCGAGCAGGAGCAGGTTGCCGCCCTGCTTGAGCGTGAGCGCGAGGTTGAGACGGTTGCGCTCACCGCCGGACAGGACGCCCGAGAGCTTCTGCTGGTCGGGGCCCTTGAACCCGAACTGCGACACGTAGGCGCGGGACGGGATCTCGACCTGGCCCACCTTGATGTGGTCGAGGCCGTCGGAGACGAGCTCCCAGAGGTTCTTCTTCGGGTCGAGCCCCTCACGGGCCTGGTCGACGTACGAGATCTTGACCGTCTCGCCGATCCTGACCTCACCCCCGTCGGGCTGCTCGATCCCGACGATGGTCTTGAACAGCGTCGACTTGCCGACGCCGTTGGGGCCGATGACCCCGACGATCCCGTTGCGCGGCAAGGAGAACGAGAGGCCGTCGATGAGGAGGCGGTCGCCGAAGCCCTTGCGGAGGTCCTTGACCTCGATCACCGTGGACCCGAGCCGCGGACCGGGCGGGATCTGGATCTCCTCGAAGTCGAGCTTGCGGGTGCGCTCGGCCTCGGCCGCCATCTCCTCGTAGCGAGCGAGTCGGGCCTTGCTCTTGGCCTGCCGGCCCTTGGCGTTGCTGCGCACCCACTCCAGCTCGGACTTGAGCCGCTTTTGGAGCTTGGCGTCCTTCTTGCCCTGGACCTGCAGCCGCTCGGACTTCTTCTCAAGGTAGGTCGAGTAGTTGCCCTCGTAGGGGTAGAGCCGACCACGGTCGACCTCGGCGATCCACTGCGCGACGTTGTCGAGGAAGTACCGGTCGTGGGTGACGGCGATCACCGCGCCCGGGTAGGACTCGAGGTGCTGCTCCAGCCACTGGACCGACTCCGCGTCGAGGTGGTTGGTCGGCTCGTCGAGCAGCAGGAGGTCGGGCTTCTGCAGCAGCAGCTTGCACAGCGCGACCCGGCGGCGCTCGCCACCGGAGAGGTTCGCAACCGGGGAGTCCCCGGGCGGGCAGCGGAGCGCGTCCATCGCCTGCTCCAGCTGGCTGTCGAGGTCCCAGGCGTCCGCGTGGTCGATGTCTTCCTGCAGCTTGCCCATCTCGGTCAGCAGGGAGTCGTAGTCCGCGTCCGGGTTGGCCATCTCGGCGGAGATCTCGTTGTACCGGTCGAGCTTGGCCTTGATCTCGCCTGCGCCCTCCTCGACGTTGCCGAGGACCGTCTTCTCCTCGTTCAGCGGCGGCTCCTGCAGGAGGATGCCGACGGAGGCCCCCGGCGCGAGTCGTGCCTCACCGTTGGACGGCTGGTCGAGTCCGGCCATGATCTTGAGGATGGTCGACTTGCCGGCGCCATTGGGACCGACCATGCCGATCTTCGCGCCCGGGTAGAACGACATCGAGACGTCGTCGAGGATGACCTTCTCGTTGTGCGCCTTGCGGGCACGGGTCATGGTGTAGATGTACTCGGCCATGCCCTGAAGGCTATCCGTCACCGCACCCTGCGACCGAATCGGCCCGGTCAGGCCGACGCCCTGTCGACCACCTCGTAGTCGTCGGTCTCGGGGTCGCCCAGGCCGTCGGCCGGCCCGCCCGGCTCCGCGCTGGACCCGACCACGGCGTCGTCGGGTCCGGCGAGGCCCGGACCCGGGTCGTAGTCGTTGCTCACGACGCCGTTGGCGTCGACATGCGGCGGGCGCTGCTGTGTGTCGGCCGACTCCGTCATGGCCAGCATCTCGGCGCGCACGTGCGGGTCGGCAGTGCGGTCGTGCCCGAGGGCCGCGGCCTTGCTGACCCGCTCGAACCGCGAGCGCCCCCACGACAGGTCGTGGCCGACGTGGTCGGCGTCGATCTCGGGTGAGGTCCGGGTTTGGCCATCGCTGTCGACGTACTGCTTGATCGCCAGCTTGCCCTCGATGACCACCGGGTGCCCCTTCCTGACAACGGCGGCGACATTGGCGGCCAGGGCGTTGAAGGCGATCACGGAGTAGAAGCTCGTGTCGCCGTCGATGAAGCGGCCGTCAGGAAGCCGGCGGTACGGCGTCGTGGCGACCCGGAACGTCGTGAAGACCGAGCCGTTGCGCCCCTGGCGCTCGACCGGCTCGCTGACGACGTTGCCGTGGACGGTGATTCGGGTCTCGTTCATGGGTTCAGCTCCTCCGGGGTGGTCCGCAGGCGGTGTTCCGCCAGAACCACCTTCGGGCGCCGCGGCGTCCCACGACACCGACAGGCGCACAGCTGTGGACGAGCCCCCTGTGGCCCCAGGGGATGTGGACGACCGTCACGCTGCCGCCGCGTCGAGCTGCTCACGCGTCTCGCGATGGCGGACAAGCACCTCGTCGATAGGGATGAGGACGCGCTCGTCGGCGACCGTGGCCACCGCCTCGGTAAGGCGCCTGCCGATAGTGGACCTGCGGCGCCGAGCACCGACCCGGGCCCACCAGCGCGACAGGGCGCCGAGGACCAGGCCGGCGAGCACCCCACCGACGAGCATGACGAGCGGGGCCGGCAGGACCCACACGGTCGGCACCTCCGGCCGCGGCAACTGCAGCAGGCCGGTCACCCACAGGAACACGTACCACGCCAGCCCGGCGACGGCGGCGAGCCCGGCAGCCCACTGAAGCACGTCGACGACGAACCACCAGACCGGCCGCCGGGCGCGCAGGGAGGTGCTCATCATCGCCCGGTCGAGCGCATCGCTGAGATCGACCTCTCCACCCTCGACGGTCTCCTCGACCGCCTGCTGCCACCGTGGGGGCAGCGGCGTCGTGGCCTCCCGGACGAACCGCCGGGTCGCGAGATCGACCGCGGACACCGCCGAAGCGCTCGGCGCGGGGATCGAGGACCGGCCGAGCACCGCGCGGACGTCGGCGCCCTCGATGTCGACCGGAATGGGTGTCCGGCCACCGCTCCCGTCGAGCCGGAGCCGGCGCAGCGGCTTGACGCCGAAGGCCCTGGTCCAGCGGGCGAAGAGGAACCCGGTGCGGGCGAACGCCTCGCGCTGGTAGTCGCGGGCGACGGCGTCGAGAACGATCGGCACCCCGGCAGCACGCGCAAGGGCCGCGTCGAGGTCGTCCCGCTTTAGCTCGGCGACGACCGGCTCGCTGTCGGCGACGTCGCGGCGGAGCCGCGATGCGACCGTGACCACGTCGGACTTGAGCCGCTGCCGCGAAGCGGCATGTCCCGCAACGGCATTCGCAAGCCGCTGGGTCAGCTCCGTGATCCCGCTGCCGGTGACCGTCGAGGTGACGAGCACCTTCGCGTCCCGGACGCCGTCGGCGACGAGCAGACGCGCCAGGTCCTCGGAGAGCGTCGGCACCGCTGCCTCTGGGAGACGGTCGCTCTGGTTGAGCACGCCGAGCGTCACGGCGTCATGGTGCGACATGAGGCTCACGAACTCGTCGTGCAGCTTCGCGTCGGCGTACTTCTGCGGGTCGGTGACCCAGACGAACACGTCGACCAGCTCGAGCACCCGCTCCGCCTCGCGCCGGTGCTCCAGCTCTCTGGAGTCGAAGTCGGGAAGGTCGAGCAGGACGAGCCCGTCGAGGGAGCCGACGACCTCATGAGCCTTGGCCCCGTCGCCCTCCGGCTCGGGGTCCGCGCCATCGCGCGGCTCGGACTCGACCCCGTGCCGCGCGTCGATGCGGAGCCAGTCGAGCAGCTCGCTCGCATCGCCGTCTCCCCAGATCGCCGCCGTCGGTTTTGCCGTGGTGGGCCTGCGCGCTCCGATCGTGGCGACCTCGGCGCCGACGAGCGCGTTGAACAGTGACGACTTGCCGCTCCCGGTTGCGCCGGCCAGGGCGACGACGGTGTGCTCGCCGGCGATGCTCGACCGCTCGACAGCCTTGTCGACCGCGCGGCGGGCCAGGTCCACCCCGACAGGGTCGAGCTCGTCGGAGCCGGCGAGGAGCGCCATCGACAGGGCGGTCGTGCGAGTGCCGAGCTCGGCAGCCGTGACCTTCCTGACGGTCGCTCGGCCCATCCGGATCGGGCTCATCGTGCTGCCTTCACGGCCGCCGCAGCGTGCTCGAGGACCTTGGTCTGCTCGTCGTCGACCTGCAACGTCGTGACTGCTCCTTCGTATCGTGCGAGCTCTACGGCGTACAGGTCCTCGACGCGTGCGAGCAGGCGCTCGCGCGCGTTGCGTGCCAGGTCGCGCACGGCCTGGTCCCCGAACACGGCCTCGAGCAGCTTCTGGCCGACGACGGCCGTGCCACCCGCGATCCCCACCTCGGCGCCGGTGATGCCCGCCGTGCTCGCGAACGTCACGAGCATGAGGACCACCCCGAGGCCGTTGACGCCATACGCCATGATCCGGGCGGTCGTGCGCCGGTCCTTGCCCTCCGCGCGGACCATCTGGAGGATGTCGCCCTGCCAGTCGCGCACGAGACGCTGGATGTGCTCGGTGGCGGCATCGCTGGACCGCAGCAGCGACGCATCGGCGGCGAGCAGCTGGTCGCCGCCGGGCAGCGTGCGCCAGGCGCGCCCGGCTGAGCCGGCGGACCGCTCGGCCTGGTCGGCCACGAGCGACTCGACGCCGGACTGCAGGGCCTCCCCCAGCCGGTCAGACTGGGCGGGCTCGCCCTTGATGAACGAGGTGAACCGGTCGCGCATCCGCGACACCGTCGTCTCGACGTGCCGGAAGAACTCACCGGTGCCGACGAACTCCTGCCAGCGCGCGAGTACCTCACCACGCAGGAGTGTGCCGTCGACCATGCCGTCGTGGACGCGGGCCGTCGCCTCGTCGTATGCCGTCCGGGCGGCCTCGACGAGCGCGTGACCTGCCGCGGTCTGCTCCTTCGAGGCGTCGACGAGGCTGTCCGTGCGCGCGTCGAGGGACCCGAGGGCGCCGTCGAGCGTCTGCCGGACGACGACCGCCCGCGCCTGCGCGTCGCTCGCCAGCGCCGCGAGCCAGCCCGTGAGCCGCTCGGTCTGGTCGGCGGGAAGCAGGCCGTCCGTGAGCTCGGACTCGAGCACGGTGAAGATCGGTGCCTGCCCGAGGCCCTGCTCGCGCAGCATCGATGCGAGGTGGGTGCGGATCTCGTCGACCGAGACCGGCGGCACTCTGTCGAGCACCACGGCGACCGCAGTGCCGCGCTCCGACGCCTCGCGCAGCATTTCCCACGGGACCGCGTCTGCATAGCGCGCAGCCGTCGTGACGAAGACCCAGAGGTCGGCAGCGGCAAGGAGCTGGGCGGCGAGCTCGCGGTTGGCCTCGACGACGCTGTCGATATCGGGCGCGTCGATGAGCGCCAGCCCGGCGGTGACGGAATCGGTCGACACGAGACGCACGGCCCCCGGGCCGTCGGAGGCCGAGTGCCTCCCGGTGATCCGAGCGAGGCGGGGCAGGATCCGCTGCCCGGAGAACCAGGCGGAGTCGGAGGGGTGGTGGATCAGGACGGGTGATCGCGTCGTGGGGCGCAGCACGCCCGGCAGGGTCACCTCACGGCCGACGATCGAGTTCACGAGCGTGGACTTGCCGGCGCCGGTGGAGCCGCCGACGACAGCGAGCAGGGGTGCGTCGAGAGAGGTGAGCCGCGGGATGACGTAGTCGTCGAGCTGGTCGAGCAGACGGCTGCGGGTGAGGCGCGCCGACCCCGCCGAGGGCAGGTCCAGCGGGAGGGTCGTCTCGGCGACGGCAGACCGCAGGGCCTGCACCGTCGCGAGGAGACGGGCGACGCCCACCCCTGAATCACCTGCCACGCCACAATCCTTCCCTGTCTCGCAGACAGCGACAAACCGGACGACGGGCATGTGCGCTCGGCGTCCACTCGATGACTTGACGCATGGGGGCTCCGGAACATTCCCGAATGGCGTGAGCCAGTCGGGCTCCGCGACCCCCGGACCCCGGTCGCGCAGCGCCCCCGGCAGGACTCGAACCTGCGACCAAGAGATTAGAAGGCTCTTGCTCTATCCACTGAGCTACAGGGGCCGTTCGCCCGATCCGGGCGCCGTCCAATGATAGGCATCCGGAAGCCGGCCCCGGCGCGCCAGGAGGGCATCGGTCGCCGGGACGGCGACCTCGGGCTCGATCAGGTGAGGACGTTGACGGCGCGCGCCACGACGAGGCCCAGGACCGCCAGCGAGATGAGCGACTGCGCGCCCATCGCGAGCTTGGTCCACCGGGCCAGCGGCATGACGTCCGTCGGGCTGAACGCCGTGGACGCAGTGATGCCCAGGTAGAGGTAGTCGGCGAACATCGGTCGCCATCCAGCGGGTGCCAGCTCCGGGTTCATGTGCTGCGGGAACGCGAGGTCAGGGGTCGGCGAGCCGCCTGCGGCTCGGACTGCGGCACCCCCGCTGTCCAGGAGCCAGTAGAGCAGCGCGAAGGCGATGACGTTGGACACCCAGATGAGGCCGCCGACCGCCAGGAGCTGTTCCGCGGAGTTCGTCGCCTGCCCGCCGTTGACCAGGACGTTGATGAGGCGCACCGTGGCTGCGAGCGTGTCGACCACGACGAGTCCGACGACGACGATCGACACCATGCGCAGCGGTCGCGCCCGCGGACCGGTCCGTGCGGGGTGGGCCAGGACCAGCGCGACGAGGAAGACCAGCTCGATCGCTGGAAGGACCCACGGGGCCGCCACCCGGATCTCTGCCGGTCGCAGGGCCGTCAGCGTCATGATGACGATGACGGCGAGCAGGATCGGCCAGCGGGCCTCGAGCACCGGCGTATCCGGTTCGAGGGTCGGTTCGTCGCTCATCGTCCTGCCCCATCGCCTCAAGTGGTGCCCATTGACGTCGCCCTCGTCCGGGCGACGCCGCACTCGTGTGCTGGTATCGCGTTCACCCTCGTATGTTTGCGCTGTTCGCGGATGGGTTTCGGCGGTTCCGGCCAACAGGTCGAAGGTGCGCCGGTAGTTTCGACAGAGTGTCCGCCAGGGGTGAACGGCACGAGGAGCGGGGGGCGTCGGTGTCTCCCGGGGGCGCCGTGCGTCGTTCTGGTCCCACACCATCGCGTCGGGGCGTTGACCTCGGGCGTCGAGCGGGTGACCATCGAAGGGCGACCTTCCCTCACGTCGCGCTGGCGGGCTGTCGCGCGGGATGGAAGACATCTGCTAGCGACGGTCAGGGGTAGCCATGAAAGTCGACTCGGGGATGGGACCGCTTTCTGGGCCTCCGGCCGTCCCGCGACGCAGTGCGCCGAGGCGGTCGGGAAGGTTCCGGGTCCCGACGCTGCCGGCAGCTCTGGTCGAGAGACACCGGCTGCTCGACATGCTGTCCGGCGCCGTCGACTCTGCGCCGCTGACCGTCCTGTCCGCGCCCGCCGGCTCGGGCAAGACGGTCCTCGTGTCGCACTGGGCCAGGAGCGCCCGGCCGCCCCTCGGGTGGATGACGGCCAGCGAGCGCGACAGCGACCCACGTGCCTTCTGGGGGCATGTGTGGTCGGCGCTCGCCGAAGGTGACGCGGTCCGGATCGGCGCAACGGGCGAGCACGTCGATCGTGCGGATGGTCCGGTCGATGCCGACGAGGCAGACGATGCCGACCTGCTGGCGGACCAGCTGCTGCGCCTCGGCAGGACGGTCGTCCTCGTGATCGATGCTGCCGACCGGCTCGTCGGGAAAGAGGTCTTCGCCGGCCTCGCCGCCCTTGTCGACGGGGCGGGCGGACTCCTCCGGGTGGTCATGACGACCCGCCAGGAGCCACCGATGCCGCTGCACCGCTTCCGGTTAGAAGGCACTGTTGCCGAGCTCGGTCAGGACGACCTCGCGTTCACAAGCGGCGAGCTCACGACGCTGCTCGAGGTGCATCACCTGGACGCCCGCGACGAGACGGTCCAGGACGTACTCGTGCGGACGGAGGGCTGGGCGGCGGGCGCGAGGATGGCCGCACTGGCCCTCCGGCCCGATGGTGACGGCTCCACGCTGGAGCGGTTCACCGCGGAGTATCTCGCCGCCGAGGTGCTGGACTCCCTCTCGGAGGCGGAGGAGGACGTGCTGCTGAGCGTGGCCGTCGTCGAGGAGGTCTCCCCCGACCTGGCGGCCGCACTGAGCGGGCAACGAAGCGCTGAGGCATGTCTGCGGGACCTCGCGCGACGCAACGCCTTCGTGCAGGCCGTCCGGAGCCGCCCCGGCCACCACCGGATCCACCCGCTCCTGCGAAGCCTTCTCGCTGCACGGCGGCGGGCGACCGGCGAGAGCCGGGAGGACGAGCTGCACCGCATCGCCTCGGACTGGTTCGGAGCTGCCGGGCAGCTGGTCCCTGCCGTCGACCATGCCGTCACTGCCTGCGACTGGGAGCGGGCGGCAGCCTGGACGGTACGGCTCGACGGCCTGGCCGATCTGCTTCTCACGGCGCCTCAGGGCGCCGCTGTCGCGGAGCGCCTCAGGGGTATGCCGGCTGGTGGCAGTCCCGAGATCACCGTGGTCCGCGCTGCTATGGCTCTGGCACAGGGCGACCTCGACCGTGCCCGAGAACACCTGGCACAGGAGTATCCGGCCCACAGGCAGGTCGCCGAGCGGGCCAGCGGCGAGCCCCGGTCGGGCGGGCTACCGGCGCACGACTCGGAACCGGAGGACCGCAGGCGGGTGTGGGCCGCGGTCCTTGCTGCGCACCTCGGCGAGCTGTCCGGCGACGATGAAGCGACCCTGGCAGCGGCCGACCGAGCGCGCAGCCTGCTGGCAGCGAACGCGGAGGACAGCGACCCCGGGCTCGCCACCGTGTCCGCACTGGTGCGGTGCTCGGAGGGGACGGCATACGCCCACGGCGGAAGGCTCCAGGACGCGTCGGTCGCGCTCGAGGCCGCCGTGTCCGCCGCGGCCGAGGGCGGCCGCGGCGACCTCACGCTCCGATGCATGTCGATGCTCTCCCTGGCCGAGGCGTGCCTCGGGCGGCTCACCCGTGCGCAGGAGATTGCGGACGCGGCTGACCAGGTCGCCGAACAGATCGCTGGGCAGATCGCTGGGCAGTCCGCTGAACAGGTCGCCAAGCAGGCAGGTGTTCCTGGCGTCGAGCGGTCGGGTGCCACGGCTCCTCCCCCGGCGCTCGAGCTGGCGCGCGCCTGGGTCTCACTCGAGAGGCAGGATCTGCCACGCGCCGCCCACGCTCTGGCCAGGGTCGGTCAGCTCACCGATGGAGTCGATCCGCCACTGCTGCAATGGGTTTCGTTGCTGTTACGGGTGCGGCTCAAGCGCGACCACGGTGATGGCGTTGGGGCGCGGCGCCTGCTTCAGGGCGTCGACTCGCGGGTCGGCTGGCTGCGCGACGCTTTCGACGAGGAGGCTGCCGCGGTGGGTCTGCTCGCCTCGGTGGCAGAGCTCCACCCGGACCGACGCGCGCCCGCCGCCGGCCTGGACGAGCCGGACTCGCGCCCGGTCGCGACGACGCATCAGGTCAACGCGATGCTCGAGTCCGCACGGATCGACTGGCTCCGGGGAGACCGGCGTGCCAGCCGGTCCGCCGTCGCGGCCGCGCTCGCTCGGGCGCAAGGGGAACAACGTCGCCGGCCCTTCACGCACGCATCGCCGGAGATCCGGGCGCTGCTTCGCGACGACCCAGCCCTACGCTCGCAGGCGAACTGGCTGCGGCCCAACCACACCACCACCTCGCAGGACCGGCACCGCCGACGGGAGCGTGCGCCGGTCGTCGAGGATCTCTCCGAGCGCGAGCTCGAGGTGCTTCGCCATCTCTCGGACCTGCTCACCACCGAGGAGATCGCTGCCGAGATGTTCATCTCGGCCAACACCGTGCGGACCCACATCCGCAGGATTCTCGGCAAGCTCTCGGTCTCCCGTCGCCACGAGGCCGTGCGCCGAGCCCGCGAGCTCGACCTGGTCTGAATCGACCGAGATGGACGACCCATGATCTCCAGCACGATGATCACCACCGCAAGCCTCGTCACCGCCGTCGACCCGGTGCCGTGGGCACGCGCGCAGATGGCCTTCACCCTGGCCTTCCACATCATCCTCGTCCCGCTCGGCGTGTCCTGGGCGTTCATGACCCTGGTCGCCAACTACCGCGCCATCAAGCACGGCGACGGCGCTGCGCTGCTGCTAGCGCAGCGCTGGTCGAAGTACATGGCGGTGACGTTCGCGGTCGGGGCCGTCACGGGGACGGTGCTCAGCTTCGAGTTCGGGCTGCTCTGGCCGAAGTTCATGGGGGCGTGGGGGCAGGCGTTCGGGGTGCCGTTCGCGTTCGAGGGCCTGTTCTTCTTCACCGAGGCGATCTTCGTCGCGGTCTACATCTTCGGCTGGCGCCGGCTGCGGCCCTGGACCCACTTCTGGACCGGTGTGCCGATCGTGCTCGCGGGCCTCTTCGGCGCGGTCTCGGTCGTGGCGGCGAACGCGTGGATGAACGCGCCGTCGGGGTTCACTCTCGACGCGAACGGAGCCGTCGTCGACGTCGACCCGGTCGGCGTAATCTTCAACGACTCGATGCCGCTGCAGGCCGCCCACATGCTCGTGGCGGCTTACCTCGTCGGCGGCTTCCTCGTCGCCTCCGTGTATGCCGCGGCGATGCTCCGGGGCCGCACCGACCGCTACCACCGGCTCGGGTTCCTCATCGCGTTCACCGTCGCCGCCGTGATGACCCCGGTCCAGATGGGGGTGGGAGACGCGCTCGCCAGGTGGGTCTACGACAACCAGCCGGTGAAGTTCGCGGCGATCGAGCTCGTGCCGACGACGAGCTCGGACGTGCCCGAGACGCTTCTGGGCCACCTCAACGAGGACGGGACGGTCTCGGGTGGCCTCCCCATCCCGGGCCTCGCGTCGTGGCTGTCGAACCCGAGCACCGGCCGCTCGACCGTCGTCCAGGGCCTCGACAGCGTCCCGACCGACGACCGCCCGACTGTTCGCGAGACCAATGTCGTGCACCTTGCGTGGGACGTCATGGTCGGCCTGGGGACGCTGCTGTTCCTTGTGTCGCTCTGGTACGGCGCGACCTGGCTCTTCCGCCGACGGATGCCGGCGAGCCGGTGGTTCCTGCGCGTCGCGGCCGCTTCAGGCGTCCTCGCCGTGGTGACCCTCGAGGCCGGCTGGGTCGTGACCGAGGTCGGCCGCCAGCCGTGGATCGTCTACAACATCATGAGGGTCGAGGACGCCGCGACGGCGAACAGCGGGGTGTGGGTCACGTTCCTGGCGATCGCGGTCCTCTACCTGGCACTCGGTACGACGACGATCCTGGTGCTGCGCACGATGAGCCGTCGGTTCCGTCGGGCCGGTGGGTTCGTCGACCACGACACGCCCTACGGCCCCAAGGCGATCCTTGGTCCGTCCGGCCCGGAGACGGAAGCAGCGCCCGAGACGGAGCCGGTTCCGTGAGCACCGCCGTCGCCGTCGTCCTGATCGTCGCCCTCGTCGCGTATGCCGTCTTCGGGGGTGCCGACTTCGGCGCGGGCTTCTGGGACCTGGCCGCGGGCGACGCACGGCGGGGCGAGCGGCCCCGTGCGCTGATCGAGCGGTCGATCGGGCCCGTGTGGGAGGCGAACCATGTCTGGCTGATCTTCATCTTCGTCGTCACGTGGTCCGGCTTCCCTTCGGCGTACCAGTCGATCGTGCTGACGATGTTCGTGCCGCTCTCGATCGCGGCGTTGGGGATCGTGCTGCGCGGCGCGAGCTTCGCCTTCCGCAAGGCCGTCGTCAGTGCGCGCTACCGCCGGATCTTCGGGGGCGGCTTCGCCCTGTCCTCGCTGCTCGTGCCCTTCTGCATGGGGGCGATCGCGGGTGGCAACGCATCGGGACAGGTCCCCTCGGGCGGCCGTGCGGGCGACCCCGTCCAGAGCTGGCTGAACCCGACGTCACTGGTCACCGGAGCGCTCGGAGTGGTGCTCGCGGCATACCTGGCCTCGGTGTACCTCGTATGGGAGGCGCGGCGCGGTGGGGACGAGGCCCTCGTGGCGTACTTCCGCCGCCGGGCGGTGCTGGCTGCCGGCGTCGCCGGTGTGCTCGCCGTCGTCGGCCTCGTCGTCGTCCACGACCGGGCGCCGCACGTCTACCAAGGGCTCACGTCGCGGGCGCTGCCACTGCTCGTCCTGTCCGTGCTCTGCGGCGCCGGGGCGTTGGTGCTGCTCGTCCGACGGGCGACCCGGGGCGCTCGGGTGCTCGCTGCGCTCGCGGTCGCCACCATCATCGTCGGGTGGGGCGTGGCCCAGTGGCCATACATCCTGCCCGAGACGCTGACCTTCGCCGACGCCGCGGCACCCACGGGCACGTTGACAGCCCTGCTGGTCGCCACCGGCGCCGCCGTGCTGATCGTCGTGCCGGGGTTCGTGGTGCTGTACCTGCTGGACCAACGCGGCCTGCTTCCCGAGGAGGGCGTGGAGGACGAGAGCGACCTGGCCGTCGATGGTCCGCGTGAGTGAGTCCAGGGACCCCGCGGCGGCCGTTCATCTGCGGCGGGGGATCCCTCGTGCAGGCAAACCTTCGATGGTGGAGGGCAGGTGCCTTCCCCAGCGGCACGTGTGAGGAGCCCCGACATGAGCGCCACGACGTCACCATTCCCGCCGATCGCCGACTACGCGTTCCTGTCCAACTGCCACACCGGCGCCCTCGTCGCGCCGGACGGCTCGATCGACTGGCTCTGCATCCCGGCCTTCGATGCGCCCAGCTGTTTCGGCAACCTGCTCGACCGCGGGGCGGGCTCCTTCCGGTTCGGCCCCTACGGCATCAACGTGCCGAACGCGCGCTACTACGTCCCCGGCACCAACGTCATGACGACCACGTGGCACACGCCGAGCGGCTGGCTCGCCGTCCACGACGCGCTGACCATGGGCCCGCGACGCGGTCCCGACACGGTGACGCCACACACGCGGCCGCCCTCGGATGACGATGCCGACCACATGCTCGTGCGGCTCGTCGAGTGCATCGAGGGCTCGGTCGAGGTCGAGCTCGTGTGCGAGCCCGCCTTCGACTACGGCCGGCAGGCCGCCACGTGGACGCTCGCCGGTGACGACGACCATGCGGCGGACGCGGCGGGTGCCGGACAGGCCTTCCGCCTGTCCACCGACCTGCTCGTGGGCATCGAGGGTGGTGCGGCACGCGCCCGGCACGTGCTCAACAAGGGCGACAAGGCGTTCTGCGCGCTCTCGTGGGCCGACGGGCTCGCCTCTCCGGCGGACGCCGCCGACGCGGAGGCGCGGATCGCCGCGACCGTCCGGTTCTGGCGCGGGTGGCTGTCGCGGGCCCGGATCCCCGACCACCCGCTCCGGCACCCGCTCGAGCGCTCCGCGCTGACCATCAAGGGCCTGACCTACATGCCGACCGGTGCGACCGTGGCGGCCTTGACGACGTCCCTTCCGGAGACGCCCGGCGGGGAGCGCAACTGGGACTACCGCTACACGTGGATCCGCGACACGACCTTCACCCTCCAGGCGCTGCACTACCTCAACCTGGACTGGGAGGCAGACGAGTTCATGCAGTTCGTCGCTGACCTCGAGCCCAACCCCGACGGCTCGCTGCAGATCATGTACGGCATCGACGGCCGCCGCGACCTGGCCGAGTCCACGCGCGACGAGCTCGGTGGTTACGAGGGGGCCCGCCCGGTCCGGATCGGCAACGGGGCGTTCGACCAGCGTCAGAACGACGTTTTCGGGGCCGTGCTCGACTCGCTGCTGCTGCACACGGCGCGCAGCAAGCACCTGCCGATGCGGCTGTGGCCCCTCGTCCAGTCACAAGCCGCCTGCGCGACGGCGGCCTGGCAGCAGCCGGACCAGGGGATCTGGGAGGCACGCGGCAAGCCGCAGCACTACGTGTCGTCCAAGCTGATGGGCTGGGTGGCCCTCGACCGTGCGGCCCGGCTGGCGGCCATCCGCAACGACGATGCCCTGTCCGACAAGTGGCGGTCCACCGCCGAAGAGATCCGCGAGGACATCCTCGACCGCGGGGTCAGCGACCGGGGTGTCCTGCGCCAGCACTACGACACCGACGCGCTCGACGCCTCGACGCTGCTCGCGGCGATGTTCGGTTTCCTGCCCGGCACCGACGAGCGGATCCGCAACACCGTCGAGGCGATCGACAGCGAGCTGACCGAGAACGGATTCGTGCTGCGGTACCGCACCGAGGAGACCGACGACGGCCTCTCCGGCAAGGAGGGCACGTTCCTCATCTGCTCCTTCTGGCTGGTCTCCGCGTTCGCGATGATCGGGGAGATGGACCGCGCGACGAACCTCATGGAACGACTTCTGCGGATCCGGTCCTCGCTCGGCCTCTACGCGGAGGAGTACGAGGTCGAGCGCGCTCGCCACCTCGGCAACTTCCCGCAGGCGTTCTCGCACCTGGCACTCATCGAGGCCGCCGGGCGGATCGTCCTGTCCGACTTCCGGGAGGAGCTGTCGCTGTGACCGAGCGCCCGGGCGCGGGCACGCACGTCGTCGTGCTCGGCGGCGGGCTGGCGGGCGTCGCCTGTGCCCACCGGCTGGGTGACGAGGGGATCCGCGTCACCCTGGTCGACCGCAACGACTACCACCAGTTCCAGCCGCTGCTCTACCAGGTCGCGACCTCGCAGCTGCCCGCCGAGGACATCGCCCGGCCTCACCGCGTGATCTTCCGCGGCTACCCGTCCGTGGACCTGAGGACCGAGGAGGTCGTCGCTGTCGACGTCGAGGAGCCCAGCGTGACGCTCGCGGACGGAGACAGGGTCGCCGGGACCCACCTGGTTCTCGCCGCTGGAGGGAGGCCGGAGTTCTTCGGCGTGCCGGGTGCCGCTGAGCACGCCTACCCGCTCTACTCCGTCGCCGACGCCGAGCGGTTGCGCCGTCACCTGCAGGCGCTGATCGAGGCCGCCTCGGCCGGAGCGGACCCCGACGCAGTGGCCTCGCTCGACGTTGTCGTCGTCGGCGGCGGCCCCACGGGTGTCGAGGTGGCCGGGGCTCTCACCGAGCTCATGGCGGCGCTGGCGGCCACCAAGGCGATCCCGCGACCCGGGAAGGTCACGCTGGTCGACCGCGGCCAGACGGTGCTCGGGGCGTTCTCCGACAAGTCGCACGAGTACGCCCACAAGAAGCTCACCCGCGAAGGCGCCGTCATGCGGCTCCAGACCGGGGTCAAGGCCGTGCACGCACACGGCGTGGACCTCGACGACGGCACCACGCTGCATACCCCGACGGTCGTCTGGGGTGGCGGCGAGTCGGCCGCGGCCGTCGTGCAGGCCAGCGGGCTCGCCACCGGCCGCGGTGGGCGGCTGGACGTGCAGCCCGACCTCACGCTGCCCGGTCACCCGCAGGTGTATGCCGTCGGCGACGTCGCGAACATCCCCGCGGCGGGCGGTGGGACCCTTCCCCAGCTCGGGTCGGTGGCCCAGCAGTCCGGGCGCTGGGCCGCGGGCAACATCCTGCGCGAGCTGCGCGGCCAGGAGCCGGCCGCGTTCCAGTACAAGGACAAGGGCATCATGGCGATGATCGGCCGGAACGCCGCCGTCGCCGAGGTCGGCCACCACCGGCACCAGGTCGAAGGACCGGTGGCCTTCGCCGCCTGGCTCGGCGTCCACGCGATGCTGCTCAGCGGGGCGCACAGCAAGACCGATGCCTTCCTGTCCTGGGCGTGGGACTACTTCGACCGCGACCATGCCGCCATCGTCGAAGGGTCGTCGACACCCAGACGCATCGCCTGGGGGGACGAGGACCTGGACATGCCGACCATCTCGGTCGATCCCGGCGGTTCGCCGACGTCCTGACCCTCAGCTATCGGAGGAGCGAAGACATGTCCGACCACTACGACGTCATCATCGTCGGATCCGGGGCCGGCGGGGGCACCCTCGCTCACCGGCTCGCGCCATCCGGCAAGCGAGTGCTCATCCTCGAGCGGGGCGACTGGCTGCCGCGCGAGCCGCAGAACTGGGATGCCGAGGCCGTCTTCGTCGACAACCGGTACGTCTCGCCCGAGCAGTGGTTCGACGCTGACGGCAAGGCCTTCCAGCCCCAGGTGCACTACTACGTCGGCGGAGCGACGAAGTTCTACGGCGCCGCGCTCTACCGGCTGCGCGAGCGCGACTTCGGCGAGCTGAAGCACCACGACGGTCTGTCCCCTGCGTGGCCCATCGGCTACGACGTGATGGAGCCGTACTACACCCAGGCCGAGGAGCTCTACCAGGTGCATGGTGCCCGCGGTCAGGACCCGACCGAGCCGCCGGCGTCGGCGCCGTATCCGTACCCGCCCGTCTCGCACGAGGCGCGCATCCAGAAGCTCTTCGAGGACATGCAAGCCGTGGGCCTGCACCCGTTCCACTCGCCGTCGGGCGTGATGCTCGACGAGAGCCGCCCTGCGTTCAGCGCCTGCATCCGCTGCGCGACGTGCGACGGGTTCCCGTGCCTCGTGCACGCCAAGTCGGATGCCGACGTCATCGCCGTGCGCCCAGCGATCGGCCACGACAACGTCACACTGCTGCGCAACGCACGCGTGCGCCGGCTCGAGACGGACGCGTCCGGGCGGACCGTCACGTCGGTGGTCGCCGACGTCGACGGCGAGGAGCAGCGGTTCGCCGCCGACGTGGTCGTCGTCTCAGCCGGCGCGGTCAACTCCGCCAAGCTCCTGCTGGCGAGCGCGAACGACCGCCACCCGAACGGCCTGGCCAACGGGTCTGACCAGGTCGGGCGCAACTACGTGTTCCACAACAGCCGAGCGTTCCTGGCCGTGTCGACCGAGAAGAACGACACGAGGTTCCAGAAGACGCTGGGCCTCAACGACTACTACTTCGGCGACGCCGACTTCGAGTACCCGATGGGCAACCTCCAGATGGTCGGCAAGTCGTCGGCGCCGATGTACCGGGGTGAGAAGCCGATCGAGGCCGCGCTCGCGCCGATGTTCGCCCTGCGCGACGTCGCCGAGCACGCCGTCGACTTCTGGCTGTCGGTCGAGGACCTGCCCGACCCCGACAACCGGGTGACGCTCGACGGCGACGGCAAGGTGCACCTGAACTACAAGCCGAACAACCAGGAGCCGATGGAGCAGCTCTACCGGCGGGTGAAGAAGCACCTGAGCCACCTGGGGATGCACCCGCACCACCTCGTCCCCCGAGACGTCTACATGAAGAACGACGTGCCGGTGGCGGGCTGTGCACACCAGGCCGGCACCGTGCGGTTCGGGACCGACCCGGCCACCTCCGTGCTCGACCGCGACTGCAAGGCCCATGAGGTCGACAACCTCTACGTCGTCGACACGAGCTTCTTCCCCAGCATCGGTGCCGTGAACCCGGCCCTCACCGCGATGGCGAACGCGCTGCGCGTCGGCGACCACCTGGTCGCGCGGCTGGCCTGATCCGCTTCGCGGCCCGCGCATCTCCCCCGGCAACACACCGAGCAACGGCCAACTCCGCCGGATATAACCAGCGATGTTGGCCGTTGCTCGGTGTGTTGTCAGATTGGGTCAGGTGATCCAGGGGTCGCGCCACCCGCCGTGGTGCGCCGTCACCGCGTCGGCCTCCGCCGGCCCCCACGAGCCCGGGGCGTAGGGATGAACCGGTGGCGGCGCGTCGAGCAACGGCTGCATGATGCGCCAGGTCTCCTCGACGGCGTCCTGCCGCGTGAAGCGCATCGTGTCGCCGGTCATCGCGGCATTCAGCAGCACCTCGTAGGGGGTCGGGCCCTCACCGCCCTCCTCGGCGAACTCCATGTCGAGGGTGATGGGCGCGACCTTCGCCATGTCGGCCCGGTGGGCATCGACCTGGATGCGAATGCCGGTCATCGGGTCGAGCTTGACGACGAGCATGTTGGCCTCGGGTGTGAAGTCCACCCCGCCGAACCCGAGGCGTGGCGGGCGCCGGAAGACGAGCCGGACCTCGGTCTGGGTCACCGGGAGCAGCTTGCCGGTGCGGATGAAGAACGGCACCCCCGCCCAACGCCAGTTCTCGATGTCGAGGCGGAGTGCGGCATACGTCTCCGTCTGGGAGTCCGGGGCGACACCGTCGATGTCTCGGTATCCGGTGTGCTGCCCGCGCACGTAGTGCGCCGGGTCGGCCTCCTCGATCGCGCGGAAGAGCGCGACCTGGGACTCCTTGAGAGTCAAGGGATCCCCGCGCGACGGTGGCTCGGCAGCGGCAGCCGCCACCACCTGCATGAGGTGGTTGACGACGACGTCTCGTAGGGCGCCCACCGGGTCGTAGAAGTGGCCGCGGTCCTCGACCCCGAAGTCCTCGGCCATGGTGATCTGCACACAGTCGACGTACTGCCGGCTCCAGATCGGCTCGAGGATCGCGTTGGCGAAACGCAGCTGGAGGATCTCGCCGAGCCCCATCTTGCCGAGGTAGTGGTCGATCCGGAAAAGCTGCGACTCGTCGATGTAGGTGTGCAGCTCCTCGGCCAGGGCCCGCGCCGACTGCTGGTCGTGACCGAACGGCTTCTCCACCACCACCCGGGCGCTGTCGGTCAGGCCGGCCTCGGAGAGCCCCTTGACCACGCGACCGAAGAGGAAGGGCGGGATCTCCAGGTAGAACACCGGCGTCTGCGCGCCCGCGATCGCCTTGCCGACGGCGGCATACGTGTCCGGCGCGTTGAAGTCGCCGCTCACGTAGGACAGCCGCGCGACGAGCCGGTCGAAGACGGACGGGTCCACCGTCTCTCCCGTGCCCTCGATCGAGGTCCGGGCGCGCTCGACGAGCTGCTCGCGGCTCCAGTCGTCGACGGCGACGCCGACAATCGGGCAGCTGAGCAGCCCGCGGCGCTCGAGCCGGTAGAGCGACCGGAAGGTCATGACCCGGGCGAGGTCGCCCGTGATGCCGAAGATGACGAGCACATCCGCCGGTTTCGGCTCGGTGAGGGTTGTCGGCGCCATCGGATGCTTCTCCCGTCATGAGTGGGCGGTGGCGCGCGGACCTCCCGGGCGCTCACCTGGGTCTCATCCTCACGACGATGTCCGACGGGACCGGTTCGTGCGTCATCCGCCCCGGATGATTTCCGGAGCCGGCTGGTGAGGCCGGCTCAGGTCACCGGTGAGCCCACGAAGTCACGCCGGTGGGCGGTGATCGCGTTGAGCAGGACCATCTCTCGCTCGGACGCGTTGGACTCGGCCGTCCCGTGGACGAGGCGCGAGCGAAGCAGCGCGAGATCGGAGGCGCTGTCCTGGAAGGCGTCCATCGAGCGCTTGGCCGCCTTGCCTCCGGTCTGCTTCGCCCAGTCCCGCGCGGCCCGGCGCAGCTGGATGCTGGAGAGCATCGTCACCTCGCCGTAGGTGAGCCAGCCGGCGTCGGCATACGGCGAGAGGTACTGCCCGATGAGCCTGCCCTCACGGCGACGCAGCCACACGAGGAAGCCGATGAACGCCAGGAAGAGCGGCACCTGGTACGTGGCATACGCCTCGACGAAGCCGTCCATGCCGGCCAGGGCCGACAGGTTCCACAGGCCATGCAGGACGACCGCGCAGACCCAGCCGAGCACGACCGCGAGGACCCGGACGACGGGATTTCGCGTGGTCACTGCGATGCCGATGCCGATGCCGATGCAGGACGTGAAGAGCGGGTGGCCGAACGGCCCCATGAGGCAGCGGACGATGAAGGTGGAGGTGAGCCCTTCGTCTCCGTAGAGGGTGTATGCCTGGCCGAGGTAGAGGATGTTCTCGCTGAACGCGAAGCCGGCGCCGATGAGGCCCGCGTAGACGATGCCGTCGATGATCCCGTCGAACTCGCGCCGCCGGAGCAGGTAGATGAGCAGGATGCCCAGGCCCTTGAGCGTCTCCTCGGTGACCGGCGCGAGGTAGACCGCGCCGGTCTCCAGGGGCTCGGTCCACCGGGCCTCGACGAGGAGCTTCAGTCCGAAGGTGTTGAGGAAGAACGCCCCCACGACGGCGACCACCGCACCCCAGAGGAACGCCCCAACCTGGTACCTGACCGGCTCAGCCTCGTAGCGGTCGAGCCAGAGGTAGGTCGGCACGATGATGAACAGCGGGATGATGGCCATGAGGACCGAGACGAGGATGGTCTGGGCGCCGAGCCGTTCGCCGACGATGCTGACCAGAAGCAGCAGGCAGGCGAGGAACAGCGAGGCGATGACGCCGATCGTGATGGCGGTGCGGAGCATCGGCCGCCGGGTCGGGTTCGGCGCCGGACTCCATTGCGGCAGCGGGCCGCTCGTGCCCACGCTGTCGGACGGGCCGTGTGACGCATCCCCTGCAGTCATGTCGGCAGGCTAGTGCAGCAAGCTGCCCTAGGGCCGGGTCGGGCCTGACCGGTCCGGGCGAGGCCGCCCAGCATCTATGGTGGAGCGGTGAGCGACACGAACCACCGCGCCATCGCCGACCGGATCATCTGGATCGACTGTGAGATGACGGGCCTGTCGTTGAAGTCCGACGCCCTCGTCGAGGTGGCCGCGCTCGTAACCGACTTCGAGCTCAACCAGCTGGGCGACGGCATCGACGTCGTCATCAAGCCTCCGGCCGACTCGCTGGAGCAGATGGACGACTTCGTCCGGGACATGCACACCACCTCTGGGCTGATCGAGGAGCTCGACGGAGGGGTCTCGATCCAGGAGGCCGAGCACATCGTGCTCGACTATGTGCGCACCTTCGTGCCCGAGCCACGCAAGGCCCCGCTCGGGGGCAACACCGTGGCCACCGACCGCGGCTTCCTCGCCCGCGACATGCCCGTGCTGGAGTCGTACCTGCACTACCGCATCATCGACGTCAGCTCGATCAAGGAGCTGTCGCGCCGCTGGTACCCGCGCGTCTACTTCAACGCACCGAAGAAGTCGGGTGGTCATCGCGCCCTCGCCGACATCCGCGAGTCCATCGCCGAGCTGCGCTACTACCGCGAGGCCGTCTTCGTCCCGCCCCCGGGGCCCGACAGCGCGACCGCCAAGGCGCTCGCCACCGCGCACGTCATCGAGCACTGAACGCGCGCGCCGGGCTCGCCAGGCGCACTCGGTGGGAGTATGCCGGTGCTCGCCGTGCCCGGGTATGCCGCTCGCCGGGGTGGTCACGAGCACCCCGCCCGAGCATGTACGATTGGCGACGCTGTCTCACGACGCCGAGCCGATGACGGCTCGGCTCGTGGTCTGCATGGTGGGCGTAGCTCAGCTGGTAGAGCACCTGGTTGTGGTCCAGGTGGTCGCGGGTTCAAGTCCCGTCGCTCACCCCACATCGAGTTGGTGAAAACGGCCCCTGACCTGCGGAAACGCAGGTCAGGGGCCGTTGCCGTATCGCCGTACACACGATGGATACTCAAACTCGGGTCTACCGTGAGCAAGGCCGACATCGTCGCCGGGGACGTCGTAGACCGCGGCGTCGACTATGCCGTGCGGATGTTCGATGAGGACACCGAGACCACCCCCACCGTCGACGAGCTGTTCGACGGCTACCTCGACTGGAAAGCCAAGCGCGTCCGCTCCGACCGCACCATCAAGGACTACCGCCGCGACTACGAGAACTGGATCCGCCCCCGGCTCGGCTCGTCCGAGGCGGGGCACGTCACGGAGGCCGACGTGCAGGCCTGGGTCGAGTGGATGCTCGAGGGTGGACGCGACCGCAAGGCCCTGGCCGCGAAGTCGGTGCTCGACCGGCATGCGCTACTGCACGCGACGTTCAAGTGGGCTGCCGGCCCGCCCCACAAGCTCAGCCACAACCCGTGCACCGCCACCAACCTGTCGGCCAAGCGCCCGGGACAGCCCAAAGGTCTGCGCCCTGCGGAGTGGGACGCGCTCTACTCGATGCTGCGCCAGGGCGACGGCGACGTCGCGGACCTGGCGTGGTTCCTGCTCGCCACCGGGTGGCGGTGGTCCGAGGCGACCGCTCAACACCTTCGACGTCGAGGACGACGGCGAGCGGGTGTGGGTGACGATGTCGCAGGTGATGCGCCGCAACGCGGCCGGGCAGCACGTCGTCGTGCAGGACGGAAAGGCCGCCGCGTAGATGCTGCCCGTGGAGCTCGACTCGGCGGCCGCCGCGATGGTACGCGCGCGTGTGTCGCGGCAGGTGCGCGGCGGCCTGGTCTTCACGACCGGGGTCACCGCCCAGAACGGGCTCGGCGGAAACCAGTGGCGCTACTCGAACTTCGTCCAGCGCTACTGGCTTCCCGCTGTGAAGGCCGCGAACCTCGGCCGGCGGCCCACGCCGCACTGGCTGCGGCACACGCACGTGGCGTGGATGGTCCTAGCCGGCGCGTCGCTGCCTGAGCTGTAGTCGCGCATCGGACACGCGAGCATCCAGACGACGATCGGCGTCTACGGGAGGCTGATCACTGACGTGTCACCCAAAACGCTCGACGCGTTCGCGGCGATGGGAGCCGTCCGGCAGTCCGGCCTAGTTATTGACGCTGATCCAAGCCCAGTGTCCAGCTCGGGAAGTGGATCGCGGCCCAGTACGAGCAGACGCGACGGTTCGTCGCCGACCACCCGCTCTAGACCTCGCGCCGTGCGATGAGGGGAGTCCCGGGCCACGGACCTGACCTGGTGGCCCGGGAATCCCGCCGCGCCTCGCGAGCGATGAGGCGCGGCACTCTGGTAGACGCTCCAATCCTCAGACCATGTCGGTAAGGGCGTTCAGCCCGCTCTCGGGGCATCGACATTGCAGTCTCCCGGGATGTCTACACATACCCCCAAAGCCTGGGGCATGGATACGACGTAGCGGCTGTCGCCGATCCGGTACTCGATGTCGACGCTGTCAAAGCGCCAGGTGCCGGGCTTAACGGCACGAACCTTGATGAGCAAGTTCGCGTACCCGCGTGGCGGGGTGACAAACCCGGGGATCGAGTGCCGTCGCGAGGAAGGGACGGCCTCGTATGCGTCCCCATTGTCGATGCCGACCCCCAGGCTGTACCCCTTCGGGTCCTGCGCCTCGACGCGCTCGACCTCGACCGCATCCTCGGATCCCGCGATGGCCGGGACCAGCGTGGCCTTCTCGATGGTGATCGGTTCTCCGGCATCATTGTGCAGGTACACCCCACCCCAGGTGATGGCATCCCCCGTCCGCATGCTTGCCCCATGGATGGTTCGGTTGGGCGCCGCGTGCACCGGCCCGCTGCCGGCCTTGGACGCGAATCCGAACAAGAACCAGGCCACAAGCGCTGCCCCAATGGCGATGGATCCCATCAGGATGCGACGCCGACGTCGCGAGTTCGGCCGAGGGCCCGCCGTTGCTGCGGCGGACCCCTTCGGTGCGTCAGTTGACATAGACCGTCTTGGCGTAGGGCGGGTAGTCGTTCGATCCGCACGACAGGCCGGATCGTCCATGGTCCCACTTCCAGTCGAGCTGCACGTCGGTGGAAAACCCGCTGGTGGCGCCCAGCGAGATGAACGTCCAACTCGCCGCGGCCCCCAGCTTGGCTGCGCGCGCGGACGATGTACCGAAGACAGATCCGACGGTCTGGACGTTCCGCCACTTGCTCTGCGGGGCGTCGTAGCAGTCCAGGGCCGTGAGGTTGCCGCTGGATGAAGCGCCACCCAGCCACCTGGTCGCCTTGAGGCTCTGCGTGTTCGGCTTGACCGACAGCCCCGAACAGTAGGTGTACGAGTCGTACAGCCCGTACGGCTTGTAGTAGCCCTGGGTGAACTCCATGTTCGTCGTGCCGTAGTTACCCGTCAGAACCCCTGATCTGTCGACCCCGACGTAAGAGCTCAGCGACGAGCCTACGTGTGTCGATCCGCTGACAGCCCATCCGGCGGTGCCGGACATGTTCAGGCCGGCATCGATGTCACTGTCCGAGGTCTGTCCGTAACGCCAGCTGCCCGAAGTCGCGCCGGTGCTGTGGAACTCAACGACCTTGGTGTACTTGGTCGGCTTACTCGTGACGATGAACGAGCACGGGACCGAGACGATGGTCTGTGCGAGGTCGGGCGTCAGTGACGAGGCCACCTTCCCCCCGGTGGTCGCCCCGCTTGCTGGATCCTTGGCGATAACGGTCGAGTGCAGCACGCCCGGGGCGAAACTCCGGCGCGCCGGGTTGCCCCACCCCTTGCCATTCCAGAAGACACTGACCGCCTCTGTGGTCACCTGGCCGTTGGCACGCACCCCGAGGTCGAGATTCAGGTAGTTGCTGTTTGCCGCGAGCTTCTGCAGCAGGTCGGCGTCGGGCTGTACACGGAGCGCGTAGTGCCCCCTGTCGTCGGCGGTGGCGCTGGCCAGAACACGCGGCGTCAGTTCCGTCCCGACGCGTGCGTTCTGGAGATCCAGCAGCGACAGAGTGATCTGGGCACGGGCCGCCGGTCTCTCGTTTCGTGCCGTGCCCGCCATGATCTTGCCCTTGCTGATGTGCGCGTCGGCGAGCTGAACCACACCGGTGAGCACCTGGTCTGTCGACGAGGCGTCGGCGGTCGCTGGCACGGCCGCAGCCAGCGACTGTGTCCCCATCGCGAGAGCGACGGCCGCGATGACAAGCCTCCCGCGGTCACCGGATGCAGCGGGTACGAAAGGACGATCTGAGCGACTCAACATGCCCTCCAAAGCGGTGTCAGGGCCCGTGTTACCGATCCCCTGTTGAACCGGTCGGGCCGAGGGCGGGACACCGCTCAGCGCGGGTCGCCCTCACTGGGTAAGACACGGTTCGCGGCCGAAAGTGACGCCGAACGTAGCCCGGCGAGCAGCGTGCCTCCCGGCGTTTGTGCACATATACACAAAAAGGTCGCTACAGGTGCCTTCCGAAGCCAAGCGATGCCAGGCTGAAAATGTCCTCTGACCTGCGGAAACGCCGGATCGACGCTCCGCCGAGCATGACACTCGGCGGGTTCAAGTCCCGTCGCTCACCCCACATCGAGTTGGTAAAAACGGCCCCTGACCTGCGCAAACGCGGATCGGGGGCCGTTGCCGTCCTCTTCATCTCACCAGAGCAGCGCATCAGCCCGCGTAGGGCGTCCCCGCTCCAGGTCGGGTTCATCCGCGACCTCCCCCGCTGCGTGCTCGTCCGTGGCGGCACCGAATGGTGGGCGGACGTGCGACGCCCCGCCGAGCGGTCGACGATGTCCGCCACCAGCTATGAGGCCGCCGATGGCCCGGCATAATCCCCGCGGGCGAGCCCGTCGACGTTGCCCCTCCAGGGACAACGCCGCGAGTACATCACAGAACCGACCTGGCTCCCCTCGCCACCGAAAGACGCCACGAAATCGCCTCAGCCTTTGCGGGGGTGGTGGCGTTTTTTGTGATGTGGCGCCCGAAATTCGTGCGTCCCGCAAACAAATCCCTTCTTACGAACTGGGATGCGGGTTCTTTCGCAGTGATCCGCCAAGAAGGCCGCACGTCGGGGGCGCCGGAGCGCCCCGACTCGTAGACGCGCTGGCCACCGCGTCGCCTGGAGGCCCAGCGACCGCGATCAGCGAGCTCGGAAGGGGGGCAGGCCCATCGGCGGGCCTTGGACCAGCGCACCTCACTACGAGCGACGTGTCTGATTCGAGCAACTCGCAGCCGGACGTTGGAACCGTCACGCAGAGCGGGGTGTCTACAGCCCCGCCAGGGGGTGACCTCGTGGCCGTGACTGGCGAGCTGAGACGAGACGGTCACGCGGTTGCGGGCCGCTTGATGGTTCGGGTCTGGCCATTGCAACAGATCCTTTCGGCCCTGCCTGAGGGCGACTCGTTCACGACACCGGTCGTCTCACGGCAAGCGATCCCCGCGAGCGGTCGCTTCGCCGTGACCGTGGATCCGTCGGCGCTACCGGCGCGATACCTCGGCAGCGGCGACCAGGTCGATCTCGAGCTGATCGTTTCGGACGGCGTGAGCCAAGCCAGCTGGTTCACTTCGGTGGTGCGTGCGGAGAAGGACCAGCTGACGCAGGACAAGCAGCGAAGCCGGGTGTGGGTCCCCGCATCCGCCCGCAACCAGGCCGGCAACGAGATCGTTACGTTGGACATCGGCAAGGGCACCGCCGATGCAGCATCGTCGCCAAAGTCACGCCAAGCGGGGGCGGACGGGCGCCTCGGCTCCCCGGTGCTCGGCACGCGGAAACTGGCGGTTGAAAGGACCTCGGCGAAGGGGTGGGATGAGCCCGCACTGGGTCAGACGTCACCCGCAGTGCCGATGGAGACGTGCGTGACCTCGTCCGGGCCGCTCATCACGAACCTTCCCGATGCATTCGCCCACGTGTATGCGTGGTCCGGGTCCAAGGGGACGGTGGACTTCGACACGGGCAGCAACCACACCCTTGGGATCGGGTCAGTCAGTCTGGAAGAACCAAGGCACCAACGTCACGTTCAGCTCTGGGGTGGACATCGGCCCCGTGAACGTATCTGCACAGTCGGGGTGGAATGTGGGAACGAAACTGACCTGGGCCATCACGGCCAACACACGCATCTGCGGGTCGAGCAGCGTGGGATGGCCCTGCTCAGCCGACCTGGACGCCCGTAAGTGGTGACTGCATGGTGAGTCTCCCCTCACGGCGGAGGCACCGGCTGATGCCGGCGCTGGTTGTGGCGGCGCTTGCCGCCACAACCAGCGGCACCACGCCGACTGTGCACCAGACACCGGGCACCACCCACCCGAGCACAGGCGTGGAGCCACTGATCCACTGGATCGGAGAGTTTGAGGACAACCAGGCGTTCGGGATGGGCATCCCAGTCCCAACTCTGTCCAGCACCGCAAGCATCGGCGCGCTCCTGCTGTGCAGTACCGGCGTGGGAGCTGCCCCCACCATCACCAATGTGCAGTTCGCCACCGGCTCAGACCTCGTCCGCGTCAAGGCTTGGGGTCTGCGCGACCTCGCCCCAGGGGACACCATGCTCGGCACGCTGATTTCCCAACCGGTCGCCAGCGCAGGCTTCGACCAGCGTGACGCTCGCGTGAAGCCACCCCGCGCCACCAACGGCACGTCCCGTACCGAGCTCCGCATCACCATGCAACCCGTTCACGCACCTACGGTGACCGCCAAAGACCTCACCATCACCTACCGGTCCGGGACGAGCACCAGAACCGCGTCGATCCCTCTGACCATCGTCATGTGCGTCAACCAACCAGGCACCTGTGGGCCCTGACGCAACGGGTCCCAGCCTCACGAGCCGAGCAGGTCCCGGGCTGTGACCCCCTGATCCGGGACCCGCTCCTCGTTGCAGTACGCGCTCACGAGGCGGCGGCTCCAACCGGATCCCGCGGATCGAGGGGCGTGGTCATCCGACCGTGACCAGGTTCGAGACCCGCGGCCCAGGCTCTCGCGCCGTCAGCGATCGGACGGCTCAGGCGGCGGCTTCTGTGCCGGGCAGGGAGCGCCCACCCCGACGGCGACGCGCCTGCTCTGATCGGCGACCTGCACCACAACCGCATAGCAGCCGGGACGATCGGTCCAGAAGCCGCCGGGGTACCACAGCCACCCGGTGCCAGAGGCGGGGCTACAGGTCGTGGGCGGGACAACCAGCGTCGTCGGGACAGCGGGCGATCCCCAGCCGATGCGTAGGTGCGCGAGATGTTCGGGCGCGACTCTCAGCTTCCAGTGACTCCCGCGTTTGAACCCGAGGCCCGTCTTGGCGAAGTAGGCCAAGAGCGGAGACGTGTGATCCGGCTGTCGGGCCGTTTGCAGGGCCGGTGCCCGCAGCGAGGGCAGCGCGACCTGGCCGAGGACGACGAGGCGGTCGGGTGTGGGTAGCTCGTCGCCGATCGCGTTGCAGTCCAGCGGGATACCCGCATCGCCGCTGACGCCGGAGGATGTGCCCTCCGCGCCCGAGGTCAGCTGTGAGGTGAGGGATGAGGTCCCGGGGGAGGCCGGGAATGGCTGGATCGACGGTGCCGAGCAGGCCGCGACGAAGAGCAGGCCGACGAACGCTCCGACGAGGAACCGCACGTGCTCACCATGACGTCTCCCTTGCCGGGACGCAACGCGGTATGCCGCGGCTGTCAAACGGTCACGGTTCCACGCCGCGGCAGCCCTGACCTACGGGAGTCGGCCGCTGCTCGGGCAGGGGTTCTCCGGCAGCACGTTGCGGAAGTTGCTCACGAAGGTGCCCTCGGGGAAACCGGGATCGCCTGGGTAGTAGGTCGCCAGCTGGGGGCCGTACTCGGCGGTGGAGGTGCCTCCGAACGTGTTCGTCGTGCCGGGGATGAAGGTACCTCCTTCCTGCCACGCACACCCGCCGCTGGGGCCCGACCGGGTCGAGTAGATGGGGTAGAACTGAGCGCCCGGTGGTGGGTTGACACAGCCGGTTCCGTCCAGCGCGCACGGCTGGATGGCCGGCAGGTCCGCCTCGAACGACATCCGGCTGTAGTTGTGGCCGTTGGTCTGTGGGCTGGTGACGACGAAGGACTCCGAGTGCAACAGCTGGTCCTTCACCGGGTCCGCCAGCGTGCCGGACCAGTCGGCTTGGTACGACGTCCCGTCGAAGTCGAACTCGGTCCCGATGCAGCCACCGACCGGGGCAAGCAGGGAGGCACTGGCGTTGAAGCAGCCTGTGTCGTCCGCATCTTTCTTCGCCTCACCGACACCCGGGTTGACGCAGCTGCCCTGCACGTTCGCGCGGTCGCAGTACTCGAAGTGGCCGATCTCGTCGGAGAAGGATGCGTTGTAGGTGTGCACCGCCCACGGAACGATCGTGTGCTCGCTCGATGTGCTGTACATCGGGTGGAACGCGTACGGCTCCTCGGTACACGTGGCCGCCGACGGCTGGAACAGCGGGTGGGCGAAACCGTTCGCGACGCTGGCGGTCATCGACCCGCTCTGTCCGCTGGTCAGGTCCGTGACCGAGTTGACGAGCCCGGACGGAGAGTCGTGAATCGAGATCTGCAGCGAGTCGCCGGCGTCCATGAGCAGCACCTGCGCAGGATCAGGGGTGAACGTCGCGGCGGTGGCGTTCAGCGGGTCCGGTGGCGCCTGAGGTGAGCCGCTCTTGGTGATGAACGCGAAGTCCACCCACTCCTCACCCGCGCGGTTCAGGCAGTCGGTGTTGTTCAGCTGGGTGCGGGTCGCGGACAGGCCGAACACGGCCATCGCAGCGCACCACTTGGTCGGGTCGCAGGACACGTTCGGCTCGGGCACCCAGCCGGGTGGATAGAACTGCAGCTCAAGGAAGCCGGTCCCCACGTGGTTGCCCATCCAGTCCGGTGAGGCGTGGTCGCTACTGTCCTTGATGTTGGCATCCGAGTCCGGCGTGCACGGGACGCCGGGGTTGGGATAGCTCTGCGTCTCGCACAGATCCATGCCGAACCAGAACGCGATGCTGCGCTGGAAGTTCCACGTGCCGCCGGTCCCGTCCTGCTTGGGCAGCGTCGGCGCCTCACGCGGAAGCCGGAGCTGCCACGTGTTCGTGTTCCCGGATCCGGCCCGGTTCGAGTAGAACAGCATGGCGGGCTCGTCGTGGCCCACGTAGTCGCCTTCGTAGTCCTGACGGGAGCTCGGGTCGGGACAGAGCGTCGGATGCCGCTCGCACAGGGGCCCGAGCGACCCGCTTGGGCTTCCTGACGAAGCCTGCGGGGCTGCGAGGACGGCCGCCGCTACCAGCAGACCGGCCGACAACAGGGCACGGGATCGCTTCATGTTTCCTCCGGTCGACGCCGCTTGAATCTGGGGCCGATCGGCGCTCGACCACGAGGCCACTGCTTCGTTGGTTCCAGTGTGCTCTGCAGGCTGGCCGCTGTCGGGGTTTTGGCGGAGCCGGCGCGCCCGGGGAGCCAGCGGTCCCCGCGAGGAGCAGCGGACGGCATACGAGGGCTCAGGCGTCGAGGTCTCTGACCCGCCTCGCAGGGACACCCACATAGAGGCCGTGAGGATCGGCGTCCCGGGTGACGACCGCACCCGCCCCGACGACGCACCCCTCGCCGACGCTCACTCCCGCGAGGATGGTCGCGCCCGCACCGATCCAGCATCCGTCGCCGATCGTGACCGGGAGGTGGGTGAGCCGGGCTGCCCGAAAGTCGGGGCCACCGATCTCGTGAGTCGCTGTGATGATCGTGACGCGCGGTCCGATCAGGGTGTTCCGGCCGATCCTGACCGGGGCTTCAGCCTCGATGAACACCTCACGGTTCAGGAAGCAGTACGCCAGGTGAAGGTCCTGGCCGGTGAACCGGCAGCCAGCGCTGATCCACGACTCCTCGACCCCTTGCCAACCGAGCCACCGAAGCATCCGCCACCGATGCCGATCGGGCACGGCGGCGGACATCGGCACCCTGCTCAGGGCCTCCAGCGCAGCGGTCTTCAGCCCCAGCCCCATCGCGATGCCTCCCCCACCTGGTGGCGAGGCGAACTGCCCGCCTCCCCTGTAGACGGGCGAGCGACCGTCGCGTGTCGCTTTCGGTCAGCTGCTCAGCTGTCCGGCCGAGACACCCAGCTTGGAGGTCGCCTTCTCGTGTGCGGCCTGGGTCGCGCCCTCGATCTCTTCGGGGTAGGCGCCGATGAACACCATCGTCATCTCGACGTCCGAAGCACCGACGAGAACCTGCGTCAGCTCGAACCCGTCGAGGGCGCCTCCGTCAGCAGTCACCCGAAAGGCGACCGGGGCGTCACCGACCGCCGGAGCCTTGACGGCCCGGACGAGCATCGTGGACTTGCCAACACCCGGCAGCGACAGCGTCACCTTGGAGCACGAGGCCACCGCGGCCTTCAGCTTCTTGTGGAGCGCCGCCACGTTCGCGGGCTTGCCGAGGGAGTCGAGGTACTCATCGATGTACGGTCCGTCCTGGCCGCCCGAGAAGGAAGCCGAGGCACTGGCCAGCGATCCCGGAGCCTTCTCGGCGTTCGAGTACTTGACGAACGCGGCGCACTTGGGGTTCGTCGAGGTGATCCGCGGCGCACCGCCCTCGTCCGAGCCGACAGGTTCTTCCGAGAAGCCGGACGGCATGTCATCCAGCGTCAGCAGGGCGTCCTCGAGGTCGGCCTTCGTCCGCGACCGCGCCTGTGGGGACGGTGTCGTCGCGGTCGCCTGAGGGCTGCTCGTGGTGCTGCCGGTGGGACTCCCGGTCGCTGTCGCGGTGGCTGAAGATCCGGGCGCTGAGGTGGCCGGAGTGGCTGCCGGAGCGTCCGGTACTGAGCATGCGGCGGTCAGTGCGACAAGGGACACGGCGACGGGCACGGCGAAGGCCGCGAGGCGAGACATGGCGCGGAGCGTACATGACGCAGGTAGGGATGGTCGCGGGCGCGCAGCCATCCCTCAATGACTGCGCGCCTCGTCCCTCACATGCCCGTCCCGGGGGGTCGCCTAACAGGCTGTCGGGGGGTCCGAACCGATTTTGTCGGGACCGTGGGCGACTGCTAACGTTTCCCTCCGTTGCGCCGCTAGCTCAATTGGCAGAGCAAGTGACTCTTAATCACTGGGTTCGGGGTTCGAGTCCCTGGCGGCGCACTCATCAGTACTCGTCAGGGCCCTGCTGGCCCTCGTTGGTGCTCGTCGTTCCCGACATTTCGGGCCCAAGCGTCCGCGAAACCGTCCGCCTTTGACTGTTGGCGTGACGGTGATGGGCACCAACGCGAACGAACGACCGAGCACTGACGCGCGCGATCACGTGCAACCGGGCGCTCACGGGCAGCAACAAGACGTCTGACTCGTAACGGGAAGGTTCCGGGTTCGACGTTCGACGGACCCACCAGGGCGCTCCGGACACCCCGGTGGATCGGCATGGGCGAGGTCACCGGAATGGGGTCGCCCCCCGTTGTCCTCCTTCTTTGAGCTCCCCGGCGAGCGACTTCGGACAGAGCGCCGGGAGTACATTCGGAATCGGAAGCCGAGCTGCCGAGGCGAGGGCAATGAGGTCGTCGCATGCGGAGCAGGTGGTCGGACACCTGCCGCTGGAGATGAACACGATGGTCGGTCGTCGCCAGGAGGCGACCGACATCCGCAACCTCCTGGCGACCCAGCGCCTGGTCACTGTCACCGGTCCGGCCGGCATCGGGAAGACCCGCACAGCACTCCATGTGGCCCGCTCGGCCCGACGTACCTTCGCGGACGGGGCCTGGTTCGTCGAGTTTGCCTCGGTGCGCGACCCGGCCCTCGCGGCTCAGGTCGTCCTCGAGACGCTCAAGATCCTCGACTCGTCGGCCCGCGATCCGCGGGTGGTGCTCATCGACCATCTACGGGGACGGCGGCTCCTGCTGGTCATGGATAACTGCGAGCACCTCCAGGCTGAGGTGGCCTCTCTGGTCGGGGCAGTGCTCCGGGAGGTCCCTGGAGCCCAGGTGCTGGCCACTAGCATCCAGCCGCTCGGGGTGCAGGGCGAAGCGACGTATCGCATCGAGCCACTCGCCGTACCCGACCAGGACGGCGTCGCGGCGGCCGCGGACCTGGCGGGCTTCGCGGCCGTGGAGCTCTTCGCCTCGCGCGCCCGGTCGGCATTGGGTGAGTTCGAGGTAGACGCGTCCAACCAGCAGGCGGTCGTCCAGTTGTGCTCGAAACTGGAGGGCTGGCCGCTCGCCATCGAGCTGGCGGCCGCCCGGCTCAAGGTGATGACCGTCGACGAGCTGCTGCGGCGAGTGGACGACCGGTTCCATGTGCTCAAGGGCACCAGTCCGGTCAGCGTTCCGCGGCACCAGACCCTGCTCGCGGCGGTGACCTGGAGCCACGACCTGTGCACCCCTGCGGAACAGCTGCTCTGGCGGCGGGCTTCGGTGTTCACCGGTAGCTTCAGCCTCGATGCAGCCGAGAGGGTGTGTTCTGGCCCCGGCTTGCCGCCGGACCAGGTCATGGACGCGCTGCTGGGGCTGGTTGAGAAGTCAGTCGTCACCACCGAGCAGCGCGGCGGCCGGATGCGCTTCCGGATGCTGGAGGCGATCCGGGCCTTCGGCGAGGAGCGCCTTGCCGAGGCCGGGGAGAAGGAGGAGATCCGCGCCGCCCACTGTGCGTGGACCTCCAGGCTGCTTGCCGAGGCGGCTGCTGGGTGGTTCGGTCCGCGTCAGCTGGAGTGGACCGGGGATCTCCGGCTCGAGCAGGCGAACATCCGGTCCGCGCTGGACTTCTGTGCATCGCACGCCGCACATGCCCGCACGGGTCTGCAGCTGGCCGGATCGCTCTGGTTCCACTGGTTCGCCACCGACTATCTGTCCGAGGGTCGTCTCTGGCTGGAGAGGCTCCTCGTCGCGGACGCCCGGCCCACTGCCGAGCGCGCCCTCGCACTTGGGACCGTGGCCTTTGTCGCTACCCTCCAGGGCGACACCGAGCGAGGGCGTGCCGCGGCGGTCGAGGGCGAGAAGCTGGCCCTGGACCTGGGCGTGCCGGTTCTGGTCGGATTCGCGACGCACCCCCAAGCCCTCGCTGCATGGTTCCGCAACGAGGTCTCGGAGGCTGACGCGTGGTTTGCCCGCGCACAGACGATCTACGCCGAGGCCGGCGCCCCGGAGGCCTGGCGACTCCTGCTGGTCATGAACCACGCCGCGATGCACGCCCTGCTGGGCGAGCTCGCGGTCGCGGCCCCGGAGTTCAAGGAGCTCGAAGCCGCGTGCGAACGGCACGGCGAGCAGTGGATCCTCTCGTACGCCGTATGGGGCCGCGCGGTTGTCAGCTTCCATGCGGGAGCTTATGACGAGGCCGCGGAGCTCCTCCTGCGCAGCATCGCGATGAAGCGGCCGTTCCGCGATGTGCTCGGCCTCGCGCTGGCGATCGACGTTCTCGCCTGGGTGCTCGCGGCGAGAGGTGATCCGGGCCGCGCCGCCCGGCTCGTGGGCGCTGCATCGGGGCTTTGGTCGACCTTCGGGATGGACCTGTTCGGCTCCGAGTTCTTCACCGGGAAGCGGGCCGAGTGTGAGGCCGCTGCCAGGGCGGCCCTGGGCGACTCTGCGTACGAGGAGGAGGTGCGCGGCGGGGCCGCCGCTACCCTGGAGGACACGCTGGGCACCCTCCTCGTTGAGCAATCGGAGCATCGCGACACCAGGCGGCACACCAGCTCGCTGCTGACCCGCCGGGAGCAAGAGGTTGCACGGCTCGTGGCCGAAGGACTGTCCAACCAGGAGATCGCCCACCGACTCGTCATCTCCCCGCGGACCGCCGAGGCACACGTCGAAAACGTCCTTCGCAAGCTCGACTTCCGGTCGCGCGCCCAGATTGCCAGCTGGATCGTCTCTGCACCCGACGCTTGAGTGATCCGGGTACGGGAGGCGCTGCGAGGCTCGGAAGTGAGGAAACAGCAAACCCGCCACGGCTCCCAGCGGAGATGGCGTTTACGACGGTCACTCGCGTGTCTTGTACATCGGCCCAGGCTGTCACGTCGTGCACTACGGGTGCCGCGGAGGTGAGCTTCTCAACCATGTCCCGGTCAGGTGATGCTGAGCCGACGTTCGGGTGAGCGTCCCCGACTGTCAGCCGGGCCCTGGGGCACGGTTCAGAGCCGACTCGATCCGCCGACGGGCATCCAGGAGCAGGCCACCCCATTCGCCGACGCGATCGGCGTCGTAGCGCGAGTCGGGCATCGAGATCGCGACCGCAGCAGCTGCCACGCCATCGGGGGACGCAGCGGCCACCGCGCCGACCGCGAAGACCTCGCCGCGGTTTTCGGCGTAGTTCGTGGCGTATCCAGTCGCGCGAACGCGTTCCAGTTCCTCGAGGAAGGCGCGCGGCTCGGTGATCGTGGTGTTCGTGATCTGGGCCAGGCCGCGATCGAGGTAGGCGCGCACACGATCCCCGGTCCAGGTAGCCATGACGGCCTTGCCTGCCGACGAAGCGTGCAGCGGGATGGCCGTCCCGATGTCGATGTAGGTGCGCACCGCCCGCGGCGAGTCCACACGTTCGAGCAGGACGACCTCCCGGTCCGCTCGCGGCACGCCGAAGTGGATGGTCTCCTGCGTCTCCTCGCCGAGCCAGTTGAGGACGGGAAGGGCGGCCTGCAACAGGCTTGGCTTACCGCGTGCCTGATGTCCGACGGCGCGGACTTTTGGTGCCAGCACCCACTCGACAGGACTCTCCCAGGACGGTTCGAGCCAGCCTTCGTGTACGAGGCTTTTGATCGTTCGATGGATCGTCGACTTGGGCGCTTCCATGATGCGCGCAAGGCGGGAGACGCCGATCGGCTGCTCGGCCGCCACGATCTCGAGCACGTGCAGACCTCGGGTCAGGCTGCTCATCGAGTCAGCCATGTCGCACCCCTCGTCTCGCGGCCGATAACGCCCCACACGCGGGCATGGTACGGCCGATCCGCCCCTGCGCCAGCGGCGGATCCCAAGATGACCGTTGACACGCCTGCCTCATTCGGATCACCATGTGTTCATCATAGTGGAACGTGTGCCGCTATGTGGAACACATGACGGAAGGACTCAATGATGAAGATCCCCGTGGATGGCCTCCGCGAGGCGCTTAACGGCGACCCGGAGTTTGCGCTCCAGGCTCGCTACTGGACGACCCAGTTCCGGCTGACGACCGACTCGCAGAGCCTTCTGGTCACGCTGCGTGACGGCGTGGTGACGAGCGTGGACTCGCTCGCGACGCCGTTCGACACCTGGGACTTCCAGCTCGCAGGGACCGACGAGCAGTGGGCGAACCTGCTGGCAGCGACGCCTCCGCCCTTCTACCAGGACTACTACGCCGCGATGCTCTACCACGGTTTCCGGATCGAGGGCGACATGCGGCAGATCATGGCCTACTACCCAGCCATCCGGCGGACCCGCGAAGTGCTCTCGGCTCTGGTGACCAAGGCGGTGGCGGCATGAGCAGGTTCGCCGATATCGCCGGCCGCTACGTGTATCTGACCGTGGAAGGCGACGAGTACCGGGTCTACGTCGAGACCGCAGGCAGTGGAACGCCTGTCGTGCTCCAGCACACCGCGGGGTGCGACAACCGACAGTGGCGACACCTCTTGGAGGACCCGGACGTCACCGGACAGTTCCAGCTGATCGCGCCGGATCTGCCCTACCACGGCAAGTCCCTGCCGCCGGTCGGCGTGGAGTGGTGGGCCCGGGAGTACTCGTTGACCCAGGACTTCCTCCTGGCTTTCCACCTCGCGCTCCTTGACGCCCTGGACATCGAGCAGCCGGTGTACGTCGGCTGCTCGATGGGTGGCCACCTTGCGGCGGATCTTGCGCTCAGCCATCCGCACCGCTACCGCGCGGTCATCGGCATCGAGGCGGCGCTGCACTCGCACGGCATGGAGCGCATCCTGCCGTGGCTCTACCACCCGGAGATCAGCAACGACACCAAGCCGGCCCTGATGCACACGCTGTGCTCGCCGTCCAGCCCGGAGAAGTACGTCCGCGAGACCGTCTGGGTCTACAGCCAGGGCGCGCCGCCGGTCTTCAAGGGCGACCTCGAGTACTACATGGTCGAGCATGACCTGACCGATACCGCCAAGACGATCGATACCTCGAAGCTCGGGGTGTGGGTGCTCAGCGGGGAGTACGACTGGTCCGCTCCGCCGATGGCAGGCGAGGCGCTTGCCAACGAGGTCGCCGGATCACACTTCGTCCCGATGCCCGGGCTCGGCCACTTCCCGATGTCGGAGCACCCGGAGGCGTTCAAGCAGATCATCCTGCCCGTGCTGCAGGAGGCCGCGGCCCTGGATCCCCGATGACCGCCCACTACCTCACCCCCGAACGGCTCGAACTCCAGCACCTGGCACGGGAGTTCACCCGCCGCGAGGTGCTGCCCGTCGCCAACGAGCTGGACCCCATCGACGGTCAGATCCCGGCGGAGCTGCGGGACAAGATGGCCGGGCTTGGTTTCTTCTCCATCCTGGTGCCGGAGGAGTACGGGGGCCTGGGGCTCGGCGTGTTCGAATACTGTCTGGTCGCCGAGGAGCTCGCCCGCGGCTGGATGAGCGTGGCCAGCCTGATGGCCCGCGGCAACGGCCTCATCGACGGTTTCACCCCGGCGCAGCAGCGCGAGCTGCTGCCCCGGGTGGCCGCCGGCGAGTATCTGTGCGCGTTCGCCCTCTCGGAGGCCGAGGCCGGCTCGGACGTCGCCAACATCTCCACCCGGGCGCGACGCGATGGTGACGAGTGGGTCATCACCGGAAACAAGATGTGGTGCACCTACGCCGACCAGGCAGACTTCCTGGTGTTGTTCGCACGCACCCGCGAGGTCGATCCCGAGCGCAGACACGTCGGCATCAGCGCGTTCCGTGTGGACAAGGAACGCGGATCCTTCCCGGCCGGCATGACGGGCACGCCGATGCGCAAGATCGGGTACCGCGGCTGGAAGACCTGGGAGCTTGCCTTCGACGGGCTACGGCTGCCGGCCGATGCCCTGATCGGCGAGGAGGGCCGCGGCTTCTACGCCGCCATGACCAAGCTCGACGTGGCTCGCGCACACACGGCGGCGCGAAGCATCGGCCTGGCCCGCGGCGCGCTGGAGGACGCCCTGGCCTACGCGCAGGTCCGGCACCAGTTCGGACGCCCGATCGCCGCCAACCAGGCCATCCGCTTCAAGCTCGCCGACATGGCAACACAGATCGAGGCCAGCCGGCAGCTGATGTACCACGTATGCACCACGATCGACAACGGCGGCCGCGCCGACCTGGAAGCCTCGATGGTGAAGTACCACGCCAGCGAGATGGCCGAACGAGTCTGCAGCGAGGGACTCCAGATCCACGGAGGGGCCGGCTACACCAGCGAGTTCGCCGCCGAGCGGTACTGGCGCGACGCACGGCTCACCCGCATCTTCGAGGGCACTTCCGAGATCCAGCTACAGCTCATCTCGGACCGGCTGCTGGGGAAGTCGTCATGACCGCGACGCAGCAAGCCGGATCGGCGGACAACACGGGGCCCGTGATGAGGCGCGGTCACACCTTCGAGGAGCACGTGCCCGGCCGCGTGTTCCTTCACCGATGGCGCCGCACCGTACTTGAGTCCGACAACGCACTGTTCACGACGGCCACGCTCGGCTTCGGACGTCGCTACCTCGACCGGACCGAGGCACAGGAACGCGGACTTCCCGGTGAGCAGATCAACCCCATGCTGGTCTTCAGCATTGTCTTCGGGCTAAGCGTGGAGGATCTCAGCGAGATCGGCGGGCCCTTCCTCGGCGGGGACGACGTGCTGTTCGGAGCCCCTGTCTTCCCGGGCGACACCCTTCAGGCACAGAGCACCGTCATCGAGGCTCGCGAGTCCACCTCGCGACCCGAGATCGGCATCGTGACCTGGGAAACCATAGGCCGCAACCAGGCCGGCGCCGAGGTGATCCGCTACCGACGCAGCAACCAGGTCCGCAAGGGTCCGCTCGACGAGGTCATCGACCCCGTCGACGGGTACGCAGAGGACTACCCCGTCGGCTTCGCCTTCCGGCATACACGGTCGAAGACTGTGGGCGAGATCGACCTCGCGCTGCTGACACCGCTGGTCATGAACTCCGCCCCCGGGCACTTCAGCGACCACCTCATGGCCAACACCCCGTTCGGTGAGCGCATCAACTTCGGCGGCCAGACGCTGTCGCTGGTCGTCGGGATCGCGCAGGAGGACACGACCGAGCGCCTCGTCGCCGAGATCGGACTCACCGGGATCAGCTTCGCCAGGCCGGTCGTCGCCGGCGACACGATTGCCGCCCACAGCGTGGTCATCGCCGTTGCACCCGGAGCCGACTCGAGCAGCGACGACGTCACGTTCCGGCATACGGGCCTCAACCAGCGTGGGGAGGTCGTATGCCGGGTCGACCGTACCGTGCGCCTGCTGCGCCGCGCGCCCCGTCGACCTCACCGTCTCCGTCCAAACCAGACCGAAGAAAGCACCGTCTCATGAAACGCACGTACCGCCCGCGCCGGTCCTGCCTGGCCGTGCCCGGAAGCAGCCCGAAGATGCTGTCCAAGGCCCAGGGCCTGGAAGCAGACGAAGTCTTTCTGGACCTCGAGGACTCCGTCGCACCTGACGCGAAGGTCGACGCGCGCCGGAACATCGTGCAGGCCCTGAACCACGGCGACTGGAGCGGCAAGACCCGAGTCGTTCGAGTCAACGACTGCACCACGCCATGGGCCTTCGACGACGTCGCCGCAGTGGTGCGAGGCGCCGGGTCGAACCTCGACTGCATCATGCTGCCCAAGGTCGAAGAGGTGGCCCACATCCAGTGGCTCAGCATCACGCTCGACCAGCTCGAGTCATCCGAGGGCCTTGCACCGAACAGCATCGGCATCGAAGCACAGATCGAGGGCCCATCGGGACTGTCGCAGATCGACGCGATCGCTTCAGCGACGCCCCGCACCGAGACACTCATCTTCGGTCCCGGCGACTTCATGGCCGCCATGCAGTTCCCCGCCCTGACCATCGCGTCCCCCGGAGCCGGCGGCTTCGACCCGTTCGACGGCGTACTCCTGCAGATCGCTGTCACCGCACGTAAGTACGGCCTTCAGGCGATCGACGGTCCCTACGCACTGATCAAAGACGTCGAGGGATACGCCGCCGCCGCAGCCCGCGCCGCCGGCTTCGGGTACGACGGCAAGTGGGTGCTGCACCCAGGCCAGGTCCAGGCGGCGAACACGGTCTTCTCGCCACCCCAAAGCGACTACGACAAGGCCGAGCTGATCCTGGATGCCTACGCCTTCTACACCTCTCCGGCCGGCGGCTCGCTGGGCGCCGCGATGCTCGGTGACGAGATGATCGACGAGGCGAGTCGCAAGCTCGCGATGGTCATGGCGGAGAAGGGCCGCCGCCTCGGAATGCGGCGCACGACGTCCTTCACGGCCCCTGCATCGGCGTGATCGAGGGTAAGGAGCTCCTCGCATGACCTACGGAAACTGGATCGACGGACGCGACATCCCGGCAGCCGGAGGCGCGACCATCGCCTCGACCGACCCTGCCGACGGATCGCTGGTGACCCACATCGCCCGGAGCGACGAGCGAGACGTGGTACGGGCGGTCGACGCGGCGGCCGCAGCGGCATCCGCGTGGCGTCGCATGCGCCCCATCGAACGTGGCCGCCTGCTCATGGCACTCAGTCGGGCCGTCACCGAGCACAGCGGTCGCCTCGCAGAGCTGGAGAGCCGTGAGACCGGCAAGCCCAGATGGCAGTCCCCCATGGAGATCGCCGGTGCAGCCGCCTACTTCGAGTTCTACGGCGGGCTCGTCAACGCAGTGCACGGCGAGACGATCGACCTCGGGCCGGGACACCACTGCTTCACCCGGCGCGAGCCGTTCGGCGTCATCGGCATCATCACCCCCTGGAACGCGCCCCTGAACCAGGTCGCTCGAGCAGCGGCGCCAGCGCTCGCGGTGGGCAACACGGTCGTCATCAAGCCGTCAGAGTTCACCTCAGCGACCGCGCTGGAGCTGGCCCGGCTCAGTGCCGAGGTCGGCTTCCCGGCGGGCGTGCTGAACGTGGTGACCGGGACCGGTGACGAGGCGGGCGAGGCGCTCGTCCGTGATGGGCGAGTGCGCAAGCTCGCCTTCACCGGCTCGCCCCGGGCGGGCCGTGCGATCGGGCGGATCGCGGCTGACCGGATCCTGCCGCTCACTCTTGAGCTCGGCGGCAAGTCGGCCAACATCGTCTTCGCCGATGCCGACCTCGATGCAGCTGCCGAGACGACGGTCACGTCCTTCACCCTGAACACCGGGCAGGTGTGCAGCGCAGGCACGCGCCTGCTGGTGCAGGCCGACATCCACGACGCGCTGGTCGAGCGAATCGTTGCCGTCGTCGAGGCCCGCATCGCCGACCCGACCCGTGCCTTCGGGCCCCTCACGACCCCTGCCCAACAGCAGAAAGTGGCCGACTACCTGAGCATCGGGGCCGACGAAGGCGCCGTCGCCGCAACCGGAGGTGTCGGTGCTGGAGATGGCAGACCCGGGCACGCTCCCGTGACGGTCTTCACCAGCGTCGACAACTCCATGCGGATCGCGCGCGAGGAGATCTTCGGACCGGTCCTGTCGGTGATCCCGTTCGAGGACGAGGAGGCCGCCATCTCGATCGCGAACGACTCGGCATACGGCCTCGCCGCCGGAGTCTGGACGCGGGACATCTCCCGGGCTCTCCGCGTCAGCGACGCCCTCGAAGCCGGGCAGGTCTACGTCAACACCTGGCTCGCGGCCGCCATCGAGACACCGTTCGGCGGTTACAAGGAGAGCGGATACGGGCGGGAGAAGGGCGTCGAGGCGTTGCACCACTACACGCAGCTCAAGTGCGTGACGGTCGCGCTATGAACGGGCAAGGGCCGCTGGCCGGCCTGCGCGTGGTCGACCTCACTCATGCCCTGGCCGGGCCCTACTGCACCATGATGCTGGCTGACCTGGGTGCTGATGTCCTCAAGATCGAGTCCACGCACGGCGACCTCTCCCGCGCGGTTGGACCCTTCGTGGCCGACGCGCCGCAGCTGCCAAGCGGGTACTTCCAGTCGATCAACAGGGGCAAGCGGAGCGTGGTGCTCGACCTCAAGCGCGCCGCCGATGTCGACATCCTGCTCAACCTGACCTCCGAAGCCGACGTTCTGGTCGAGAACTTCAGCGCCGGGGTGATGGAGCGCCTCGGGCTGAGCTACGAACATCTGAGGGAGCGCAACCCAGCACTCGTCTACGCAACCCTCCGTGGATTCGGCGACCCAGCGTTCGGCGACAGCCCGTACGCCAACTGGCCGGCGATGGACGTCGTCATCCAGGCGATGGCCGGCCCCATGAGCATCACCGGGACCGAGGACGGCACTCCCATCAAGATGGGGCCCGGGGTAGCGGACATCTTCCCAGGGCTCATGCTCAGCCTCGGGATCGTCAGCGGGGTGCTCGCGGCCCGCGCGACCGGGCAGGGACAGCATGTCGACGTCGCGATGTACGACGCCGTGCTGTCACTGTGCGAGCGGCTCGTCTACCAGCACTCCATGACCGGAGAGGTGCCAGGTCCCGAGGGCAACAAACACCCCTTGCTGTGCCCGTTCGACGTCCTGCGCGCTCGGGACGGATGGGTCAGCATCGCGGCCCCGACGCAGCCGCGTTGGCGCCAGCTCTGTGCGGCGCTCGGCCTGGACGACCTGGTCGACGACCCTCGTTTCGCAACCAACGTCGCCAGGGTGGCGAACCGTGACGAGCTCCGCGGTCACCTCGAGGCCTGGACAACCCAGCGGGATCGCACGACGATCGTCGCGGAGCTGGGCGGGACCGTGCCGATCGGGCCAGTGAGCACGATCGCCGACATCATGACCGACGAACACGTCGCACGCCGCAACATGCTCGTCGAGATGCAGGACCGTGACGGCAGGCCGACCGGCGTCACGGTGGCCGGGCAGCCACTGAAGTTCAGTGCGACACCTGCGGCCGCGGCGCCGTACGCACCCGTGCTCGACGAGGATGGGGACGCAGTCCGCGAGACCTTCGGCACCGGCGCATGGGGTAGATGAGAAGCGTGGTTCTGATATGACCGACCCTGTCACGTACCGCATTACCGGCGACGGTGTCGCCCACGTGGAGCTCAACCGTCCCGAGGCCGCGAACGCGGTCGACCTCACCACGGCCCGTGCGCTGCGCGAAGCGGTGGAAAGCGCGGGCCACGCCGAGGCGGCATACGCCGTCCTCCTGACCGGAGCGGGAAAACGCTTCTGCGCCGGCGGGGACCTTGCCGCCATGGCGGCCGCCGCTGAACCCATCCACTGCGTCGAGACACTCGCGCTCGAGGCCGACGCGGCCGCCCGCGCGCTCGCCGACCTCGACAAGCCGGTCGTCGCCGCGGTGCACGGCGCCGTCGCCGGTGCCGGACTCGCGCTGATGCTCAGCTGCGACTACATCGTCTCCGCGGCCGACACGAAGTTCGTCTTTGCATACCCCAGCGTCGGCCTGACCCCAGACTGCGGCGTCTCGTACCTGCTCCCCCGCGCGATCGGCCAGCAACGCGCCCTCCAGTTCGCGCTCAGCGACGCTCCCCTCGCCGCCGAGCAGGCACTCGCGTGGGGCCTGGTCACCGAAGTCGTGGACAACGCGCAAGCACGCGCTCACGAAGTCGCGGCAGCCTTGGCACGGGGACCATGGCGGGCATTCGGCCAGACACGCTCACTCCTGCGCCGTTCCTGGGAGACCGACCGCGAGACGACAGGCCGGGTCGAAGCGCAGACCATCTCCGAGAGGCTGGGCGGCTCCGAGGCCCAGCAACTGGTCGCGCGGTTCGTGGCCGCGTCGAGTCGGTAGGGGTGAACCCGCTCCGATGAAGGCGCCGCGCTGTCGTGTTCCTCGCCCACCTGGATGTAGGTTCAGGCGAAATTGTGAATGTCCCGACGTGTGGCCTCTATCACACGATCCGCCGGATCCTGTTGTGAGATAACGATCTGCGTAAAGCTAAGTGAAGAAACATTCGCTTCTGGAGGACAGGTATGACCAAGGTACAGGTCGCTGGCGTGGGCATGGTGCCCTTCGCCACGCCGAGCAAGACCCAGCCCTACGACGCGATGGCCGGTGAGGCGATCCGAGCGGCGCTCGCCGACGCGGGTGTGAGGCTGGAGCACGTACAGCAGGCGTATGCCGGCTACGTGTACGGCGACTCCACGAGCGGTCAGAAGGCGCTGTACGGCGTGGGGATGACCGGCATCCCCGTCATCAACGTGAACAACAACTGCTCGACAGGGTCGTCAGCGCTCTGGTTGGCCCGCCAGGCTGTAGCCAGCGGCGCGGCGGACTGCGTCCTCGCGTTCGGCTTCGAGCAGATGGAGCGCGGCGCGCTAGCGATGAAATGGGCCGACCGGCCAAGTCCCTTCGTGGACTTCATGGAGGTTGCCGAGCGCGCCCAAGGCCACAGCGAGTCACCGTTCGCTGCTCAGCTGTTCGGTGGCGCCGGCGCGGCCTACGCCGACCGGTACGGCACCAAGCCCGAGACGTTCGCGCAGATCGCGGTCAAGTCCCGCAGACATGCGGCGCACAACCCGTATGCCGTGTTCCGCGACCCGGTCACAGTCGAGGAGGTGCTGGCCTCCCCCCAGATCTTCGGGCCGCTTACCCGGCTGCAGTGCTGCCCGCCAACCTGCGGCGCCGCGGCCGCCGTGGTTACCAGCGAGGACTTCGCTCGCCGGCATGGGCTGCGCACCGAGGTCGCGATCGCCGCGCAGGCGATGACCACCGACACCCCGTCCAGCTTCGACGGCGACCTGCCCCGCCTCGTCGGCTACGACATGGCCAAGAGCGCGGCGGCACAGGTCTACGAGGCGGCCGGCGTCGACCCTCAGGACATCCGGGTCGTCGAGCTGCACGACTGCTTCACCGCGAACGAGCTCCTCAGCTACGAGGCATTGGGCCTCACACCCGAGGGCACCGCCGAGAAGTTCATCGCCGACGGCGACAACACCTACGGCGGCCGGGTCGTCACCAACCCCTCCGGCGGGCTGCTGTCCAAGGGCCACCCGCTGGGGGCCACCGGGCTCGCGCAGTGCGCCGAGCTCACGTGGCAGCTGAGGGGCGAAGCCGGTCACCGGCAGGTCGAGGACGTCTCCCTGGCTCTCCAGCACAACATCGGGCTCGGCGGGGCCGCCGTCGTGACGCTGTACGAGAAGGTGGGCTGAGCGATGGCAATCGATCCCGGCGCGGCTCTGGCGCTCGAGTTCGACCCGCTCGTGGTCGAGGTCGAACGCGGCCGACTCCGCTTCTTCGCCAAGGCGATCGGCGAGACCGATCCCGTCCACCTCGACGTCGCCGTAGCCCGTGCTGCCGGCCACCCGGACCTCCCGGTCCCCCCGACGTTCTTCTTCAGCCTGGGGCTGGAGGCACCTGACCCATTCGGCTACCTAGACCACCTCGGGGTCGACCTGCGGTACGTCCTGCACGGTGAGCAGTCCTTTACCTACCACCGGCCGGCGTACGCCGGCGACGTGCTCACGCTGACCGACGCGATCGTGGACGTGTACGTCAAGCGCGGCGGCGCGCTGGAGTTCGTCGTGAAGCAGACCAACATCACCCGCGCCGGGGAAGCCGTCGCCGAGATGCGATCCGTGATCGTCGTACGCAACCCGGAGGTGGCCCAGTGAACGTCGCTGACATCACGGTCGGCACGCAGCTCCCAGTGCTGGAGCTCGAGCCGATCTCCCGCACCACCCTCGCGCTGTTCGCGGGCGCCAGCGGCGACCACAACCCGATCCACATCGACCTCGACGTGGCTCGCTCCGCAGGCTTCGACGACGTGTTCGCGCACGGGATGCTGTCGATGGCCTACCTCGGACGCCTTCTCACCCGTTGGGTCCCGCAGGAGCGGATCAAGACCTACTCCGTGCGGTTCGCCGCCATGACCCCCGTCCACGGCGAGCCCACCTGCACCGGCAAGGTCGTAGCCATCGACGACGGGCAGGCAACCTTGGAGCTCGCGGTGACCCTCGCCGACGGCACCACCACCCTGGTCGGTGACGCCGTCGTCACCCTCGACTGACCGACGACTCTACGTACCACGCGAAATCCACGGCGTTCTACGCGAAACGACAAGGACCACATCATGGGGAAGCTCGACGGAAAGGTAGCGCTGGTCACCGGATCCGGCCGCGGCATCGGCCGCGAGATCGCGCTCAAGCTCGCCGGTGACGGAGCTGCGGTCGTGGTCAACGACCTCGATGACGCACCCGCGAAGGAAACCGTCGCCGAGATCGAGGCACTCGGCGGCCAAGCCGTCGCCTGCCCTGGCAGCGTCACGGACGAGGACTTCGCGCAGCGCTTCGTGCAGACCGCGGTGGACACGTTCGGCGGCATCGACATCATCGTCAACAACGCCGGCTACACCTGGGACTCGGTCGTCCAGAAGATGACCGACGAGCAGTGGGACGCGATCCTCGACGTCCACCTCAAGGCTCCGTTTCGGATCTTGCGCGCCGCCCAACCCGTCATTGCGGACGCGGTCAAGCGGGCCAAGGCTGCCGGCGAGCCGGTGCCCTGCCGCAAGGTCGTCAACATTTCGTCCATCGCCGGACTCGGCGGCAACGCCGGGCAGGCCAACTACGCCGCCGCCAAGGCCGGCGTCACCGGACTCACCAAAACTCTGGCCAAGGAGTGGGGCCGCTACAACGTCACCGTCAATACCGTCGCGTTCGGCCTGATCAAGACGCGGCTCACGGAGGCGCCCGCCGACAAGGACAGCACGATCGACGTGAAGGGCCGCGAGATCAAGGTCGGGGTGAATCCCCAGCTGCTGCAGGCGATGGAAGCCATGATCCCGCTCGGCCGGGGTGGCACCCCGGCCGAGGCGGCCGGGGCGGTCTACCTGTTCTGCATCCCCGAGTCCGACTACGTCAGCGCGCAGACCCTGGTCTGCGGCGGCGGCTTCAAGATCTGAGCCCACCGATGGAACGCAACATCTTCGACTCGGAGCACGACGCGTACCGAGGCAGCGTGCGCGCGTTCTTGGCCAAGCAGGTGGTGCCCCACTATGACGAGTGGGACCGGGCCGGGATCGTGCCCCGGAGCCTGTTCACCGGCGCCGCACAGCTCGGCGCCTTCGCGGCGGTTCCCGAGGAGTACGGCGGCGCGGGCGTGAACGACTTCCGATTCAACGCGGTCCTGCAGGAAGAGGCTACGAACGCCGCGGTCGGGCCGGCGATGCTCGGGCCGGTGCTCCAGGCCGACGTCTGCATGCCCTACCTGCTGGAGCTCACCAACGACGAGCAGAAGGTGCGATGGCTTCCGCGCGTGGCCAGCGGCGAGCTGATCACTGCGATCGCGATGACCGAGCCCGGGACCGGATCGGACCTCTCCGGCATCCGGACCAGGGCGGTGCGCGACGGCGACCACTACGTCCTCAACGGCGCCAAGACCTTCATCACCAACGGCATCAACGCCGATCTGGTGATCACCGCGGTCCGCACGAGCGACCACCCGCACCGGGGCCTGAGCCTCATCGTCGTCGAGCGGGACACCCCCGGCTTCGAACGCGGCCGCAACCTCGAGAAGGTCGGCATGCACATCCAGGACACCGCCGAGCTGTCCTTCCTCGACGCCCGAGTCCCCGTCGCAAACCTGCTCGGTGAGGAGGGAACCGGTTTCTTCGGTCTCACCCACAACCTCCCTCAGGAGCGGCTTTCCATCGCGGCATACGGCATCGCACATGCCAGCGCCGCTCTGCGCTGGACCATGGACTACGTCCGCGAGCGCAAGGCATTCGGCAAGCCCATCGGGGCCCTGCAGGCCACCCGGTTCCGGCTCGCGGAGCTCGTCACCGAGGTGGAGATCACCCAGCAGTACGTCGACCGCTGCATCCTCGAGCTGAACGCCGGCCGGCTGTCGGCGGTCGACGCGGCCAAGGCCAAGCTGTGGGCCACCGAGCTGCAGGGCCGGGTCGTCGACGCCTGCGTCCAGCTCCACGGCGGCTACGGCTACATGCTCGAATACCCCATAACCCGAGCGTTCGTCGACGCCCGGATCACCCGAATCTATGGCGGCACCAGCGAGATCATGAAGGAGATCGTCGGCAGGTCACTGGACCTCGGCTGACACATGAGCCAACTCCAGGGGGCGAGCAGTGACGGTGGTCCAACGACCGACCCGGGCGAGGCGGCCCGCCAACCGACGCGCTCTGATCCTGGCTGCGGCCACGAACCTGTTCGCCGAACACGGCTTCGAGCACGTCAGCATCGGCCAGGTAGCCGAAGCGGTCGAGGTAGGCCCCTCTGCGCTCTACCGTCACGTCAGCGGCAAGGAGCAGCTGCTCGCCGATGTCATCGCCGACGTCGCGGACCGGTTCATCGAGCTGCTCACCTCCCAGGCCGACTCCCCCGACCTGCTCCTCGCCGTGGCGACGTTCGCGCTCGACCACAGGACCATCGGTGTGCTGTGGCAACGCGAAGCCCGTCACCTGCCGCCCGAGTCACACGACGAGGCAAGGGCGCGCATGCGCGAGGCTCAGGCCCGCTTCGGCGACGCCCTGACCGCGGTCTATCCCGCGCTGAGGCCGGTGAACGCAGACGCGGTGTCCGCAGCAGTTCTCGCGGTGGTCCTCAGCCCCTCCTTCCACCGAGTGCAGCTGCCTCGGCCGGCATACGACGTGCTGGTGGCCGACCTCGCCGAACGAGTCGTGAAAGCTGACCTCCCCGGACCCGACGCGCCCCGAAGGCCCGCCGAGCGCTCCGGCCTGACCCGGGCATCCAAGCGCGAGCAGGTGCTGCGCGCAGCGCTGCGGCTCTTCGCCGAACGCAGCTACGCCAGCGTCAGCATGGAGGACGTCGCGGCTTCGGTCGGCATGGCCGCCTCTAGCCTCTACAACCACTTCCCCAGCAAGCTCGACATGCTGTCGAGCGGCGTGCACCGGGCCAACGGGTACGTCCAGCTGAGTCTCGATGACACGCTCGCCGCGGCGCAGGATCCGAAGACGGCCCTGCGTGGGCTGGTCGCGTCGTACACCAGGTATGCCCTGGCCCACCCCGATCTCGTCGACGTACTCATCAGCGAGGTCCGCAACCTACCTTCCGAAGAGGCGTCAGTGCTCATCCAGGCACAGCGTGACTTCGTCGATGAGTGGGTGCACCTCCACCGCCAGCTGCACCCGGAGCTGCAACCGGCCGCCTCTCGCATCGTGGTCTTGGCTGCGCTCACCGTGTCAAACGACCTCGCGCGAACACCGGGCGTCAGCTCGCGCGCATCTGCCGAGGCGATCATCAGTGCCCTGGCGCGGCAGGTCCTCAACGTCTGAGCGCTACCGCGTGGGCCCACCACCCCGACATCGTCGGCTGACGCCCAGAGACCAGCCGATCATCAAAGCGCTCGACCTTCGGATCGGGAGGGGAGGCCCAGGATCGACTCAGCTGATCGCCGGCCCCGATCCCGCGCCATCCAATGCAGAGGTGAATCCACCGGGCGCATATGGGCCGAACACAATCTGCTCGAGCACACCCATGCCCTTCTTGTCCCCCCAGGTCGCCCGCACAACTTGCTGGATGTGAATGCAGTCGGGTCGGAGAACGTCGAGATCGGCGATGGGCGTTTCCTCGCCCCCGACAGCCAGCTCGTCGCGCCAGACCCCGTGGGCCCATTCCGGGTGAAAATAGCCAACACCCTTCATCCGGAACCGAAGAACGGGTTCGAGCTCGACGGTCGACGGCTCTCCCGACCGTCCGATCAGTTCGAGGCTGGCGGCGTCGGCGCGCCGTAAGCCCGGCGCCCACTGCAGATGGTGTTTCACCTCAGCCACGTGCTCGATTCTCGACTGGTCGCACACCGACCCCTGGGTGTCGATGATCGGCAGGATGGCCGCCGTTTGCGCCCATGACCGCCCCGCGGCGTCCTCATGGACCATGTAGTGAAGCGCGACATCGTCGAAGTTGATCGGCGCCCACATGAAGAACAGTTGGTCGGCACCCGGCTCCGGAGCGCCCGACCAGGTCGAGCCGACCGGTCGAACGCCCCAGGACCGATCCTTGGTTCCGTAGACCGTCTTGCCATCGAGGTCAATGCAGGTGCCCCTGCTAGAGAGAGTGCCGCTCCATCGCACCATCTGGGTCGCCCGGGTCGCATCCCAGGCGCGACGGGTTCCCTCGTTGCGCTGAGTGCGCTCCTCCTCGATGGCCGGCGTGCGGGCGTGGGCGGTGAGCACCGCGGACAACCCCTGCTCCGGCGCGTCGACAGTGATTCGGCTGACTCGAAGGGGTTCGACGACCTCTACGGTGATCGGACCGATCCGCGTCGCAGTACGGTCGAGGGGCAGTCGTCCCGAGGCGAAGACCGAGCGCTGGACCCCATCAGCGACGACACTGAAGGCCGCGTCGATCACTCCGCGGTTCGGGTAGATGCCCAGCGCTAGTGCGAAGTAGAAGTCCTCGTTGTAGCCATTGAACCAGAAGCGGTCGTACTGGTTCGGGTGGCCAGCGCCCGCGTGCGCGAGCGGCTCGGAGGTTTGATGGATCGGGTAGTCGTCGAACGGAATCAGCATCGTGCGCTCCTACGTGGCAATGGCTCAGGCATGCGGAAGCAGGCCGAGGGCATCGAGGTCGTAGATCTGCGCACTGACCCTCTCGACCCAGGTGCGGAACATCTCGTCTCCGCGCTCCGTACGCTGGACGAGCGCCGCGGGGTACGTCGCCATGAAATAGCCGAGGAAGGCGCTGTGCCGGTATGCCGCCCAGCAATCGTCGAACGAATAGCCCGTCACACCATTGTCCAGCAGTCCGGCGTGGTACCGACGCACGAGGGACTCCTCGTGGTCTCGGCGGAGCTGGGTCGGGAGGCAACCGCCGATCATGTATGCGATGTCGACGGGGCCTGGCGCCGGCAGGAGGGTCTGCCAGTCGACAATGCCGACCGCCTCCGCTCCGCCGCAGATGTCGAAGAGCATGTTGTCGAGTCGGTAGTCACCGTGTGTGACCGTCCACGGCTTGGGCTGCTCAGCGAACCACTGCCCGATGGCCGGAGCGAATCGACGCCCGATGTCGAGGACCGCTTCGCCCACATGTGGACCGAATTCGCCTGCGTACTTCTCGAACAGCGCTGGATACGACTCCGCAACGTGCGGAATCCACGTGCCGCGAACATTCCAGTCGGCCTGCTCCAGGGAATCGTCGGCCCACCGGGGCGCGTGAAGCCCCACGGCCGCGTCGACGATGGCCTGAGCCTGAGCGAGCGTACAGCCCGCGATGTGGTCTCCCACCTCGGCCGGGCCCAGATCCTCGAGGACGAGTACGAAGTTCCCTGATCCGTCGAGCGCAAGGTGGGTGCATTCTGGAGCACGCACGTTGAGGCCACGTGCAAGGTCGCCGTAGAACGTGGTCTCGCGCTGGTACAAGGCCTCGCCCAACGCCATTTCCCGATAGGCGGGTTCCGGAGACGGGAACTTGCACACGACGCTGCCCGGAGCCTTCTCAGCGGGCCCCGCGTACGTAAGTTCGTAGCGAATGCTCTCGCAGATCAGGCCTGCCCCGACGGCCGCGCTGGTGATGGAGGCGACGGATGTGTTCTCGTCCAGAACTCCCGACTGCCGGAGCACGGTAGTGAACCACTCGGAGTTCACGTCAGACGGTGAGGCGGGGACATCTGAGGATCGTGACGGGGCGCTGGCGCCATTGCCAATGTCGTTCATGCGCGGACTTTCTCTTCGTGACGGACTGACGTTTCGAGTCTGGTCAGGCGGCCGGAGGTCGACCATGACCGAACGGCAAGCGTTCAGGGGCGCCGGGTGCTCCGGACGGCGAAAGAGTAAAGGCGTTACCGGCCCACCTAGGTCCGGCTATCCTGATTGCGGAGGATCCTTATCCCATCGAGACAGGACGAGCGATGGACGCAACCACCACCGAGAAGATGGGGGCGATTGCCAGGGACCTTCTGCCACGGACCGACCAGATCGCCGATGAGGTGACCGAGCATCTACTGCGCGAGGTGCCCCAACTGACTCCGAACAGCTCCGGCGAAGAGGTCGAGCTGGTCCAGCAGAGCACCCGTCAGAACACAGGGGCATTCCTCGCGACCTTGGGTTTCGGCATTACCGCCAGCAGCATGGAGCCGCCTCACGCCACGGTGGAATTGCTCAACGCCATCCTTCGAGCGGGAGGCTCAGCCACAGACCTGATGCGCGGCTACCGAGTGGGCCACGATCAGGTCTGGCGTCTGTGGAGTGCCGAAGTACGGTCTCGTTGCGAGCCAGCAGAGGCGCTCGAGATTCTCGAGGCCTCCTCCGCCCATCTCTTCACCTTTGTCGACCGCGCGTGCATCGAGGTCCTGGCGCACGCGAAGGCGTCCCCGAGCGACACCGATCGGAATAGCCCGACAGAACCGGAGGCCACACCCTTGGCCTTCTCGGGGAAGTACGCAGATCCCGTACGGGAATCACATTCCTTGGGCCATGCAATCAACGACGTCCACGTCGCCATCGTCGGAATTCCCCTCTGGCCCGCAACGTCGGCCCGTCCGGAGTTGCAGCGAGTCATCCGCGCCGCGGGTGCAGCGGCGGCGCTGGTAACGTCCGGCGAGGACGGCGCGTGGAGCGCTTGGCTGAGGTGGATGGGCAACCCCACGGCAGAGGCTCTCGACCGGATCGCCTCGATGACAGTCGACGGTGTGTTGATCGGGATGGGCGAGCCGCTACGTGGCCAGGAAGGCTTTGTTCGCAGCCACGAACAGGCTGCGGCGGCGCTCGCGCTGGGCCGGCTCGCAGACGACCTGGTCGCCACGATCATCAGGCATCGAGATGTCGAGCTGGCGGCGCTGCTTTGCGCCGACCCGTCGTCCGCCACACACCTCTGCGAGGACCGCCTGGGCACCCTGTTGGATCGCGACGACACCAGCGCACGCCTGCGGGCTACGGTCCGTTCGGTTCTGCGGCACGGACAGAATCGAGCCAAGGCTGCAGCGGAGCTCCACATTCACCACAAGACGGTCGCCTACCGCATCGCCCAGGCCGAGGAGCGTCTCGGACGTTCGCTGGCGTCTGACACAGTCGCGATCGAAGCAGCCTTGATCATCGATGAGGTGCTCCATCCACACGTTGACGCCGTCGATCGAGGACGTGCTCAGGTGCGTGGTCGCGATTGAGGCCGCGAGTCGCGGGACCGCGCCGCAGGGGAGCCAGGGAGCACTAGCTCTCCGATACGGCTGCGCGGCCCATCAGGGGCCGGACTGCAGGAACTGCGCAACGACTGGTGCAAGCTCTTCGGCCTCGGTGACCAGTCCGAGATGTCCGTCGTTGTACGTGTGCAGAGTTGCGTTCGGCATGAGACGCCTCATGATGAACGCGTTCTGCAAAGGGATGAGCGGGTCGTCCTCCCCCGCGAGGAGCAACGTCGGTTGGCGAATCATCGGCAGAAGCGGCAGGGTTGCCCATCCGAGGCAGGCCAACATCTGAAGCAGGTAACCGCGACCGGGACCGACGGGCGATCCGTCGAAGAGCAGACGCTTGACTAACGGCGGCTCGTTGCGCAACCGGCCCCCATAGATCTCGTGCGCGACCGAGGCAGCGTAGTCAGGGTCGAGATGGCGGCGCGGCGTCATCATCTTCAGAAGAACACGCGGTGGGGCTGGAACCATGGTCAGTCCAGTTGCGGTGCTCACCAGCACAAGTCGACGACACCTGCGTGGGTTCTGCCAGGCGAACTGCTGCGCCAGTCCCCCGCCCCAGGAAATCCCCAGGACGTCTGTCTCTCGGTATCCGAGGCGGTCGACGACCTTTCCCAGCCAATAGGCGAGGGTGCCGAAGGTGTAGGGGACGGGCGGCATCGGCGACCCGCCTACGCCAGGAACATCAAAACGGACGGCCTCGATCGCAGGGTCGAGAGCATCGACGAACGGTTGCAGGAGCTCGAGACTCGCGCCGATCCCGTTGCACAACAACAGAGGTCTGGTCGAACCGTTCCCGGGTCGGACCGAAACTCGCACCTGCTGCCCGAGAACCCTCAGCTCGCTCAGCTCGTCGGTCATGCCGCGAGCACAGCAGCTTCAGCGGCATTCCTCGGGCGTGGGCCGGTCTGCGCGCCCGAAGGCGACCTACTCGCCAGGAAACTCACGTGCAAACCTCTCGCGAAGCTCTCTCTTGAGGATCTTGCCGCTGGGGTTCTTGGGCAGCGCGTCGACGATCAGGACCCGCTTGGGAGTCTTGAACCCCGCCAGCTGTTCCCGAGCGCGTCCAATCAGGCTCTCTGGTGACAGGTGTGCGCCGGGCTTCGGCACGACAGCGGCAGCCACAGCCTCGATCCACAGCGGGTCCGGGACGCCGAAGACGGCGACCTCGGCCACGCCCTCCAACGTGTAGATGACCTCCTCGACCTCGCGACTGGCAACGTTCTCGCCGCCGGTCTTGATCATGTCTTTGACCCGATCGACCACACGCAGCACACCGTCCTCATCGAAGACACCGAGATCGCCGGAGTGGAACCATCCACCACGGAAGGCCTCGCCGGTCCTGTCAGGGTCGTTGTAGTAGCCCTGCATGGCATGCGGGCCGCGATGCACGATCTCCCCCACCTTGCCGGCAGGGAGCGGCCTGGCCTCGGCGTCGACGATCATGGTCTCGACATTGATCGCGGGACGGCCGGCCGCACCCGCATACGCGAGCTGTTCGTGCGGCTTGAGGATCGTGGCCAGGGGCGACATCTCAGTCTGCCCATAGAAGTTCCACAGACGGATCCCGGGTAGCCGTTCGGCGAGCTCGCGAAGGATCTCAGCAGGCATGGCTGATGCTCCGTAGTAGCCCTTGCGGAGGGAGCTGAGGTCCGTCCGCTCGAACTCGGGCGAGCGCAGCAGGGAGATCCAGACAGTCGGTGGTGCGAAGAACTTGGTGACCCGGTGTTGTTCGATCAGTCGGAGCAGGTTGCCCGGCTCGGGCGTGCTCGTGATGATGCTCGAAGCCCCGAGGTACACGTCGGGGCCGAGGAAGCAGTCCAGCTGGGCGCAGTGGTAGAGCGGTAGCGAATGTAGCTCTACGTCGTCGGACTCCATGCCTCCGTCGATCACACAGGTTGCGTACTGCCACAAGAGGGAGCGGCTGGTGAGCAGCACCCCCTTCGGGCGTGACTCGGTTCCGCTGGTGTACATCAGGCGGATCGGGTCGTCGTCGTCCACGAAGACGTCAACCGGCGAGTCGTCGCCGTGGGCTGTCCAGTCGTCGAACGGCTCCCATCCGGCAACCGGCGAACCGATCGCAGCCCGCAGTCTTGTCGAGCCAGCACGCGAAGCGATCGCGGCCTCGGCGACCCCCGTCAGAACGTCCTCGACGACGACCACGTCAGCGCCACTGTGGTCGAGGATGTACGCAACGTCCACTGCGGTGAGCATGAAGTTGATGGGCACCAGTACGAGGCCCAGTCGGGCAGTCGCGAACGAGAGGACTGCGAACTGCCAGTTGTTGTGGGAGAGGATGGCGCAGCGATCCCCCTTGCGAAGGCCCCGGTCCAGCAGGGTGTGGCACGTCCGGTTGACGAGTCCATCGAGATCGGCGAAAGTCAGCCGCACCGCGCCGTCCTGGATGGCCAGCTTGTGGGGGAACCGAGCCGCAGATCTCCTGGTCAGGTCGCCGAGGCCGTGCTGGCGGGCCCGCAGACCCATGGTGTCGTTCACTTGCCCTCCGGTTGTTGTCTGGTGTGGGGTCATCGAGGCCTGGTGCTCATCCGTATGCCGTCAGGGCATCGAGGGAGGCGGTTGGTTCACGAGCACGCTTGTGTCATGGATGAACTCGCGGATAGCCGGATAGATCGAATCCTCGAACGTCGAACCTGCGAACACGCCGTAGTGACCAACGCCTGGTTGCAGGAGATGACGGTGACGCTCGGCGGGGATACCGCTACAGAGCCGGTGTGCGGCCTCGGTCTGCCCAGGCGTGCACAGCTCGTCCATCGCGCCCTCGATCGTGAACAGCGACGACGTGATCCGGGCCGGATCGACCTTGCGCCCGCGCCACTCGAAGTGGCCGTTCGCAAGATCGTTGTCGCGGAAGACGCGCTGCACGGTGTCGAGGTAGAACTCTCCGGCGATATCCAGGACCGCGAAGTACTCGCGGTAGAAGGCGATGGTCTTCCTCGCCCTGTCCACCTCACCGCGCGTTTGGTCTAGGTAGAGGTCGCGGAACTTCGCTGCGTGCCGAAGCGGATCCATCCCCAGGAAACCGCCCAGCTGCATGAAGCCCGGGTAGACCTTCCTGCCTTGACCTGCGAAGGGTGCGGGGACCCGATGCAGAGCCATGCGCTCGAGCACGGCCATCGATGGCCGCTGCGAGAACCGGCCTAGACGGCCGGGGTTGACGCTGGTGTCGACCGGTCCGGCGAGCAGGATGAGGCTGCTTGGCGTCGCTGGGTCTTCTTCGGCCTCGAGCACTGACGCAGCCACAATGCATGCGACGGCGGGCTGACAGATGGCCATGAGGTGGACGCCCGGCCCGATCTCGCGGATGAACTCGATGAGCTGCTCGATGAACTCGTCCAGTCCGAAGGGTCCGGCATCGCGCGGAACATCGCGAGCGTTGTGCCAGTCGACGACGTAGACCTCGTGGTCGGCAGTCATGGCGCTCACGGTCGGGCGGACCAGCGTCGCGAAGTGACCGGCAAGGCCCGGCACGATGAGGACCTTGGGTCGGGCCTGCGAGGCTCGATCACTCCAGGTGAAGCGGAGCAGGGTCGCGAAAGGCGTAGAGACGACCGGCTCCTCCTCGATGGTTCGTTGGGTTTGGTCGTCGTCGTTCGTAGGTGATCTCACGTCGAAGTCGGGCCGGCTATGGGTGATCCGAAGTGCTTCGATCAGGTCCGCTGTTGCCAGGCCCGCCCTCACTGGCAGAGTTCTTGCCAAGGGCGACGGGAGCGAGCGCAGGCCCTCGGTCTGCAGGCGCAGCCCGCGCCGGTAGAGCTCGAGCGCTGCCCGCTGAATCTCATAGGCGTGGTAGAGCATGAACCGTTCCTCTCGTGGGCCCGGTGGGTCGGTCGCGGGTTGCGGAGCGCCGCGCGCTCCGAGCGGGTCAGCTGGCCGGTCGTGCTCTGACGTAGCGTCCCGGGGTGGGCTCGAGAGCAGGGTTCGCGGGAGACCCGATCACCTTGGGCGCGGTCTTCGACACGCCCGTGTGCGGCTCGATCCAGTCGGCCCAGGCTTCCCACCAGCTGCCCTGGTGCTCTGTCGCGGAGACGCGCCACGCGTCCGGGTCGGGACCGGGCTCCCCACCTGTCCAGTAGCGCGCTTTGGGATTGCCCGGGGGGTTCACGAGACTCGCAATATGCCCGGAGTAGCTCAGGACGAAGGTCGTCTCGCCCCCCACCAGCTGCGTCGTCTGGTAGCAGCCTTTCCACGGCGTCAGATGATCGGTGAGGGCACCGGTGACGAAGACCGGGACCGTGATCCTGGCGAGGTCCACAGCACTATTGAGGACCGTTAGTCCTTTTCCGGTCACCAGGCCGTTGTCCCGGAAGATGGAAAGGAAGTCGGCGTGCAGCTTTGACGGAAGGTTCGTACCGTCTGCGTTCCAGGCCAGGATGTCGAACGCCGGCGGCTTGTTGCCGAGGACGTAGTTGTTCACGACGTAGTTGAAGACCAGGTCGTTGGGTCGCATGAGAGTGAAGGCGGCACCCATCTCATGGCTGGTGATGACGCCTCGCCGGCCGGAGCGGCCTTTCACGAAATCGAGCAGACGGTTTTCCTTGAATGCCGAGAGCGGCGCCCGGCGCTCGAAGTCGAGCAACGTCACACCGTACGACATCGAGTGCACACGGTCGTCCCCGGAGGCGGCCATGTGGTTCAAGAGGGCGGTGGTGATCAATCCACCCGCGCAGAACCCGATGAGGTTCGCACTGGTCTGGCCGGTGATCTCCAGCACGGTGTCCAGGACCGTGGACACGCGCACTGCGTAGTCATCCAAACCCCAGTCGCCCTGAGCAGGGCCTGGGTTGCGCCAAGAGATAAGGAAGACCTGGAGTCCTTGACTCGTCGCGAACTCGACGAAACTGCGCCCTGGCCTCAGATCAAGGAAGTAGTAGCGTCCGATCGGCGGTGGAATCACGAGGAGTGGACGGGACTTCACCTTGGCCGTCGAGGGCGAGTACTGGATGAGCTCGGCCATGTCGTCTCGGGCGACCACTGCGCCCGGGGAGACCGCGAGGTCACGGCCTACTTCGAACGTGGTCCTGTCAACGGTGGACGGGAACCAGCCGTTGTGTCGCATGTCGTGGATGAAGTTCGCGGCACCTCGAGCAAGGCTTCCCCCGGCCGTATCGAAGGCGTGTTTCAGGCCGACCGGGTTGGTCAGAATCAGGTTGCTGGGCGACAGCGCGGCGATCGCAATTTCTGCGGCGAAGCGTGCTTGCTCGATCTTTCGAGGATCCGCCTCGGCGGTCTCAAGGTCGTCAAGTAGCCGCTGCACGCCGGCTCCCCCGGCCAGGTAGGCCTGAACAAGCCGACGGAACAAGGGGTTGGTGTCCCAGCCCGGATCACTGAACCGGCGATCTGAGCTGGGTACGACCTGGGACTGCCCGTTGAGGATGCGAAGAACGCCGTTGGGAAGCTGCTTCAGCTCTGCAGCGACGGCAGGTCGCGGCTTGAACACCCCGGCGAGCGCGCGAACACCTTGGCTCAGGCTCGGGACTCCGACTATCTCGCCGCCGGCGATCGCATCGGGATCTGGGTCGATCTGCGCGCTCATGAGCACACCTCCTTCAGACGGGTCCGCATCGTGGTCACCCTGCTTCGTCGGAGTCGGCATGGATCGCCCCTTCCGCCTGCAGTTCGGCGAGCTGCTCGTCGCTCAGCCCGAGTACCTCGGAGAGCACCTCACGCGTGTGCTCGCCGAGCCGCGGAGCGCGTCGATGCACCGCCCCTGGAACCGTGTCCAGCCGGGCGACGTAGCCCCGCTGCACGATCTGTTCCTGGGGGACGGCGACAGGGAACTTCAGGGCGCGCAGCTGGGGATGGTCGAGCACATCTCTCGGTCGAAGCACGGGCGCTGCGGGCACGCCGTTCCTTTGAAGCTCGTGGGCGAGTGCCTCCGCCGGTCGACGTCTGGTCGCCGCTGCGATGGCCGCGTCGATAGCGTCATGACGCCCGTAACGGGTGCCGCTGCCGAACAGCTCCTCGTAGGCCAAGCCGAGGTTGAGAACCCGGCACAGCGACATCCATTGGAGGTCGTCTTGCACACTGATCGCGATCCACTCGTCGTCGGAGCCTGCCGGATAGACGCCCTGTGGGGCGTGCCGCTCGTGGCGGTTGCCCCGTGGCTGACCGACTTTGCCGGTGAGTGAATACTCGACGACTGTCTCGCCGATGCCCGCCGTGACCGCCTCCCGCTGCGGTGCGTCGACATGAATTGCTTGTCCAGTTGAGTTCCTGGCGCGCAGCGCGGCGAGGACCAGTCCGGGCGACGAGACCGAGACCAGCTGGTCGGGGTAGTTCACGTTGTTGCCCGTCCAGACCGGCGGGCTGCCGTCGCCGTACCCGGTCAGGGCCATCGACCCTCCGATCGCTTCGAGGGTCGATCCGAAGGACACATATCCGGACTCGGGGCCGTCGCCGCCCTGAGAGCTGAGCGAGATCAGCACGATGCGCGGGTTCGCGTGCCGCAGCGTCTCGAACCCGATCCCGAGGCGCTCGAGAACGCCGCGCCGGAAGTTCTCCACCACGATGTCGCTGACAGCGACGAGCTCTAGAAAGACCTTGCGGCCCGCGTCGTTCTTCAGATCGATGGACACGCTGCGCTTGCCGCGGTTCGCCGAGGCGAAGGGCGGACTCGCATTCACATCGGACGATCCACCGCCTGCGATCTGCGACCAGTTCCGGAACGGGTCCAGGTAGGTGGTGGACTCGATCTTGATGACATCGGCTCCGAAGTCGGCGAGGACCTGGGAGGTGGCCGCACCGGCTGTGATGATCCCGAGGTCCAGGACGCGCAGGCCGCGCAGTGCCGTCCCGGTCACGATCCTTCTCCTCGGCGTCCTGGCCGCTGACCGTTGAAGGTCACCGGCGCCGCGGGCTGGAGGGCGTCCGCACCCTCGATCTCGATCGGGACCAGGAAGTTCCGTGTGTGGTACTGCTCGGAGTCGATCAGCTGCTCGGCCGTCATCACCGGCCCTGCCGGCACCCCAACAGCCTGAAGAGTCCGGTAGAGCTCACCTTGGGTGCGCCTTGCTGCGATGGTTTCCAGCCGATCCACCAGCTGGGCGGGGTGCTGCAGTCGGCTGGGATGGGAGTCGAACGGCGGGCTGCCAAGCGCGGCATCATCGAGGACGGCCGCCACGCGATCCCAGTCGGCAGCCCGGTAGTAGAAGCCGAAGTAGCCGTCGCTGCACCGGATCACCACCGGGCCAGAGCGCTCACCACGGATGAGCTCGTTACCAGCCTGCACGTAGACGCGGCCCTTCCACTCGATGTAGGCCGCGGCCTCGAGGCGGCTGACGCGAACATGCTGCGGCCCTGGCGCGTTGCCGAGCTCGATCGCCGTCAGTGCGATCTGCGCACCGGTGAAGGCCATCCACCCGGCCGCGTCATCGATCTGATGGCCGCCGAGCGCGAGAGGGGGCCGGTCCGGATCTCCGACAAGGCTCATCAGCCCACTCGAGGCCTGTGCGAGGAAGTCGCTGCCACGCCAGGTGGCCTGCGGTCCGGACTCGCCGAAGTCGCTGATGTGGACCGTCACGCGAGCCTCGTTGCCCTGGGTGCCGAGGGGAATGATGGCCACGTCGATGCGTTCCGGCGGCACCCCCAGCGGGCACTTTGCAGCGTCGGCGTATGCCCGCAGCGACGCAGTCTCGTCGGCAAGGTGGTTTCCGCTGGCCAGAAGGACTTTGGCGCCAAGATCCGCAAAGTGCTTGCCGCAGTATGCAGCCGCGAGGTCGTCGCCGTACTCGACGACCGTCAGGTCGCGCAGCGGTGCACTGATCGACGGGCTCTTCATCACTGGTCTCCCGCCCGACGAACGGACCAGCGCGGCGATGACGAGCCCGGCATCTCGGCCGGGTGGTCCCACCGCAGCGGCACGCCATCGATCCGGAGCGGTGCGGCCAGCCGCCGCGTTGGGGTTCCAGCCAGGTCGAACACGTCCGGCTCGAGCTCCTCATCCGCCCAGGGCAGCGAGAAGCCGGGACCAGCTTGCGTCGCTGCTTCGCTCAGCAGGTGAGAGGTTCGGGCCAGCGAGAGCCGGGTCAGTGATCCCCGCTTCTCCCGTACTCGGCGCGCGAGCCCGAGTATGGCTGCTGCTGCGACCTGGTATCCGGTGCTGAAGTCGAGTGCTTCGACTGGAAGGTGTCGCGGTCGGCTGGCGTCGACGAGATGTCCGAGTGCGTTCAACGGAAGCCGGGCCTCCGGGTCTTCCGATGCCCACTCCGAGACTCGGTGCGCGATTCCCGTGGCGTACTGCACAAGCGTGTCGAAGCCGCGACGGTTGCGCCACGGCCCGGTCCAGCCGTAGGCGTTCATCGCCACGTCGACGAGCCCGGGCCTCAGCGCGGCCCGTTCCTCAGCGGCGAGGCCGATGCGTTCGAGAACGTCGGCACGGTGGCTGGTCACGATGACGTCAGCAGACGCGATGAGGTCGCGGAGCCTGCCGGCGCCTTCTGAGGTCTTCCAGTCGAGGGTGGCCCACCGTTTGCCGAGAGCGAGGTCATTGACCCCCCAGACCTTGAACTCATCGCCATCCGGGTGATCGATTCGAAGGACCTCCGCGCCGAGCGAGGCAAGGAATCGGGTGCCGACCGGCCCAGCAACGACACGAGTGAGGTCGAGGACACGGATCCCGATGAGCGGCCTGCCTGGAGTGGGTAGCCATTCATCGGGGCAGCCCTCGGTGAAGGACGCCGGGGCCTGCGGATCGGTCAGGACGGCGCGACCGGCGGGGTGCTGGGCCCATTCGCCCCGCGAGCGTGCGAGCGACGCCGCCGCACCAGCCGCGATCAGGCGTTCCTCGACGACCTCCCCAGGCAGTGCCGCGACCGCGCTCGCGATCGCCTCCACAGTGTCGGCGCAGTCCAGCGCCTCCAACATCCGCGCCCGCAATGTCGGGAAGGTGGCCTGGACTCGGAGCCAGCGACCGTCCGCGGTCGGGAACTCGGCCATCCACTTCGAGTGGACCCCGTGCCGACCGGCACCGGCCAGCGGGCGGCTCGGAGCGAGCGGAAAGTCGAACCAGACCGCCGCCTGTCGGCGGTCGATCGTGACCGGCGGGCGTGGCTTGCGAGCCGCCGCGTAGAGCTCGGCAACGGCCGCGCCGCACAGGGCGAAGGACGCTGCCGCAAGGTCGACAACAGGAAACGGCGAGGACAGCTCACCAGGACCGACGAACGTGATGTCGGTCAGTGCCTGGGGCGGACCGTCCAACTGCGCCCACAGGTCAGCTGCCAGCCGCTGGCTGGAGGTGAAACCTGCGCGGCTCAGCTCAGCCTGCTGCGTTGTCACGGTTCTCACCGTCCCTCGTACCGAGGAGGCCGCTTCTCCGCGAACGCGGCTCGGCCCTCGAGTCGGTCTTCGGTGTCGCGGAGCACGCCCCAGAGCAGCTGCTCGTACTCGAGCCCTTGGGCCAGCGACTGGTCCTGCGCTGCGTACAGCGCACGCTTCCCGGCCCGCACCGCCAAGGGTGCGTTGGCAGCGACGGACTCCGCGATCTCCACGGCGCGGGGCAGAAGCTGGTCGCCGTCCACCAGCTCCGACACCAAGCCGTAGCGCAGGGCCGTGTCCGCGCCGAACACCTCGCCGGTGAGCAGCCACCGCTGGGCGATACCCATGGGGACACGCCGGGCCAGACGCTGCGTCCCGCCGGCTCCGGGCAGGGAGCCGATACGCGCCTCGGTGAGGCCGAACCGGGCGGATGTGGCGGCGATCTGGATGTCGGTGGCGAGGACCAGTTCGAAACCTCCCCCGACGGCGATGCCGTTCACCGCCGCGACGACAGGCTTGACGAAGTCAGCGGGCGGCGTGACCGCGGTGACCGTGACCTCTCGGTTCAGGTGCGTCTGGGCGAAGCTTCGGGGTGGCGGCGGTGTGCGCTTCAGGTCGGCGCCGGCACAGAACGCCCGTTCTCCTGCACCGGTCAGGATGACGACCCTGATCTCGTCGTCGTCGGATGCTCGCCTCCATGCCGCGCGTAGTGCCACCGCCATGTCCGGGTCGATCGCGTTCATGGCCTCGGGCCGGTTCAGGGTGAGCACGAGCGTGGCGCCCTGCTGGTCGACCAGTAGCGGGTCGGCAGTCACGACGCACTCCGCTGGCGACGGGCGGGCATCGCGAAGAGGCTCTTGCCGCCGCAGGAGTAGAGGATCTGGCCAGTCACCGCACTGGCACGGTCGTCGACCAGAAAGCGCACCAGGTGTGCCACGTCCTCCGCGGTCCCGACCTGACCGCTCGGCTGTGCGGCCAGGACGTTGTCGTAGACGTTCTGGGGCACCTGGCGCAGCATGGGGCTGTCGATCAGTCCGGGAGCGACGCAGTTGACCGTGATGCCCTTGGCGGAGAGCTCGACAGCGAGTGCGCGCGTCAGGCTGACCACGCCGCCCTTGCTCGCGGCATACGCCGCCTGTCCCCACCAGCCGAGCCAGGCGCGGGATGCGATGTTGACGATGCGACCGCGCCCCTCCATGACGGCGGCCGCCGCGCGGCATCCGTTGTAGACCCCGTCCAGGTTGATGTCGATCACCCGGTCCCAGAAATCCGGTTCGAGCTTGCGCAGCGCGGCGTCGCCCTCGATGCCCGCGTTGTTGACCATGATGTCGAGGCCCCCGAACTCCTGGACCGCACGCTCGACGAGGCCGTTTACGTCTGCTGACCTGCTGACATCGCCGGCGACGGCGACAGCCGCGCCGCCAGCAGAGCGAATCCCGTGCGCGGCCCGCTCGGCGGCCTCGAGGGATATGTCGTTGACGATGACACGGGCGCCGTCGTGGGCGAGCCGGGTGGCGATCGCGAGCCCGATGCCGCTGGCCGCTCCGGTGACGACGGCGTTCCGCGCAAGCGGGCTGGATGTGCCGATGGACATGGCAGTTCCTTCCGTGGATCAGGCAGTGAGCGAGCTCAGCAGGCTGAGCCCGCCCGAGACGTGAAGGACCTGGCCGGTGAAGTAGCCGGAGCGCTCGTCGGCCGCGAAACCGATGGCGAAGGCCACGTCGTCATCACTGACCGGACCGGTGAGCGGAGCAGGTGGCTCGGCCCACGGGTCCTCGGCGATGTGCGTCGACGGTCCCGGCGGACACACCAGGTTGACGGTCGTGCCCTGCGCGCTCAGTTCGAGGGCAAGGCTTCGAGTGAGGCCGACGAGGGCAGCAGCAGCCGCCGCCTGCTCGGCGCGCCCCGGCCACCCGAGCCAGTCGCGGCTGCCGACCAGAACCACGCGCCCGAGTCCGGAAGCCGCGAGGTCCGCCTGGTGTCGACGGACGATGTCGAGGACCTGGACGGTGTCGGACGCCTCGGTGACGACCAGGACCTGCACCGGCCCGGTCTCACCGGTATCACCGACACTGAAGCCGGCGGTCGCCAGTTCCGCCGCGGTCGCGGCAGCGAGCGGACCGTTGCCCCGTACCACTGCTCGTGCACCCATCATCGCTCCTCAGCTCGCGAACACGTGCACGCCGCACGCGCCGTTGTCGACGCCTGCGATCCCGCCACCGGTCACATGGGTCACGGCGACCCGCGTGTCGGGCTGCTGGCGCTCGCCTGCCGTGCCGGTCAGCTGCTGGTACGCCTCCACCATCTGGGCGATGCCTGTCGCGGCCACTGGGTGACCGCGGGCGATCAGGCCACCGCTGGGGTTCACGGAGACCCGCCCTCCGACAAGCGGACCCCCGTCGGCGAGGAACTTCGCGCCCTCACCCGGCGCACAGAAACCCAGCGTCTCGTAGTACAGGAGCTCGGCGATGGTGAAGGCATCGTGCACCTCGGCAACATCCACGTCCTTGGCGGTGATGCCGGCCTGCTCGTAGGCCCGTGCGACGGCACGCGCGGAGATGTCGGGTGTCAACATGTCTCGCGGACTGTTCGTGTATGCACCCGACAGCACCACGGACGCACGAATCTCGACCGCCGGCGACACGAGCTCGGCGGCATACTCCCGCGAGCAGACGAGGGCAGCGGCAGCTCCGTCGACGTTCGAGGAACACTGCAGGAGGGTCAAGGGGTCACAGATCATCGGGGATGAGACGACCTGGTCCAGCGTGACCGGCTCCTGGAAGCGGGCGATCGGGTTGAGCGCACCGTTGCGGCGGTTCTTGACCGTCACCTGCGCCATCTGTTCAGGTGTGACGCCGTACTGCCACAGATACCGGCTGGCGCGCATGGCATACACCGCTGGCATCACGGATCCCTGCACCGCCTCGATGTCGGTCTCGTCGAGCGGCAGCGTTCCGCCGCCGAGGGCGGAGAGCTGCTCGGCACCGACGGCAATCACCGCGCGGGCCTTCCCGCTTGCGACGAGCTGGGTCGCGACGTGCACGGCCGTCGCCCCGGTGGCACACGCGTTCTCCACGTTGATGACCGGGATGCCGGTCATGCTCAGACGCTTGAGGATCCGCTGGCCCACGAGGGTTCCGCCGAGGGCCGTCCCGGCGACGGCGACGTCGATGTCCGCGCGGTCGGCGCCCGTCTGCTGCAGCAGCCCGCGGACGGCTCGCGCGCCCATGACGGCGATGTTGTCCCCGGCCTTGACGAACGGAACGGCGTATGCGCCGGCGAGCATGGTGTCGGTCATGCTCCTGCTCCTTCCTGCGCGATCACGGACGCGGTCAGGACCGGCACGGATCCGGCAGCACCGGTCTGTGTGACGGCGACGCTCGTCTGCGGCGGCAACGGAGCGTCTCCGCACGCGTAGCGCGCCATGACCCGAAGTGAGTCGCTGAGGTCGACGAAGGCAAGGCCGTAAGGGAGGTCGACACCCTTGGGGCCGCGGCGCACCGCGGTCGCCGCGTAGACGACACCGACGCCCTCGTGCTGCTCTTCCACGACGTCCTCGCTGAGGCAGCCTGGGCAGAACTCGGGCGTGGGCACCGTCTCCACGCCACAGGTGGAGCAACGCCCCACCGGAATCCCCACGTCTTCTCGGCGCTCGTCCAGCACTGTCATTGCACTACCTCGATCGTTGTCGTTGGTGCTCACGAGACCGGTCCGTGCCCGAGCCAGATGGCCTTGGTCTCGGTGTACTCGCGGATCATGTCCGGGCCGAGCTCCCGACCGACGCCGCTCAGCTTGTAGCCACCGAAAGGCACGTTGAGACCGAAGGCGCGCCAGGTGTTGACCCACACGACGCCGGTGCGCAGGCGCTTCGACACCCGCGCGACCCGGTCGACGTCCTGGGACCACAAGCCCGAGACAAGGCCGTATTCCGACTCGTTCGCGATGGCGACCGCCTCGTCCTCGGTGCTGAAGGAGATGAGGGAGCCGATGGGGCCGAATATCTCTTCGCAGCGCAGTCGTGAGGTGCTCTCGGGCGTCGCATAGATGGTCGGCTCGACGAAGAGGCCGGTGTGGCCTCCGCCCAGCGTGGCACCGGCGCGACCGCCGTGGAGCAGAGTCGTCGACTGCTCCTGGTCGGCGATAGAGAGGTAGCCGGTCACCTTCTCGTAGTGCGCGCGAGAAGCGAGCGGCCCGATCTGGACGGACGGGTCAAGAGGGTCACCGATCACGACCTTGTCGATCGCGGCACGGACCCCCGCGAGCACCTGGTCGTACACGTCCTCGTGCACCAGCAGCCGCGACCCCGCGTTGCAGGCCTGCCCAGTGCCGGCGATCAGGCCGCCGACCAGGCTCGGGACGGCCCGCGCCAGGTCGGCTTCGGGGAAGACGATCTGCGGACCCTTGCCGCCGAGCTCGAGCGTGGTGCGAAGGACGCGCTCTGCCGCGGCCTTCGCGATCTGGATCCCGGCGCGGGTCGACCCGGTGAACGCGACCTTGTCGATGTCGGGGTGGCGCACCAGCGCCGCGCCGGTGTCCGCGGCGCCGGTCACCACGTTGATGACACCCGCCGGGATGCCGGCCTGGTGGGCCAGCTGCGCCAGGCGAAGCGTCGAGACCGGAGTGACCTCGGACGGCTTGACGACGACCGTGTTTCCTGCCGCGATGGCCGGGAACAGCTTCCAGGCGAGCAGCAGGAGCGGGTTGTTCCACGGCGCGATCGCGGCAATGACACCGATCGGTTCGGGTCGGGTCCACGCATCGTGCCCGGGAAGCGTTGGCTGGAGTGCCGCCCCGTGGTCATTGATGGCAAGCTGACCGACGTAGTCTGCGAGCGCCGGCAACATCGAGGTCACGCCGCGCATCTCTGTGATCGTCTTGCCGTTCTCGTGGACCTGGAGCCGAGCGAGCTCCTCCACGTTCTCGCGGATGAGGTTGGCGAAGACCCGAAGCACCTCAGCCCGCGCCGCGACAGGCGTGCTCGCCCAGCCGGGGAACGCCGCCCGGGCGGCTCGAACGGCCCGATTGACGTCATCCGCCGTGCCGATCGGCAGGACTCCCCACTCGGACTCCTCGTACGGGTCGAAACATCGGAAGGTGTCCGTCCCGGAGGACGTAGCCCCGGCACCATCGATGAACAGGTCGAAGCGAGCGTCGGGATCGAGTTCGGGGAACCGGGTCGACACGTGCGTGGCGGCAGTCATCGCTTCACCCGCACGGGAAGCTCGAAGAGCTGGTTGATCCAGGTGCTGTTGCCACGGCGTGGCGCGCCGTTGAGCTCGAAGCGGACGTGGCGCTTGAAGAGCTCCTCGAGAAGGATGCGGGCCTCTAGCTTCGCCAGTGCGCTGCCCAGGCAGCCGTGCGGCCCGGAGCCGAAGGCGAGCGTCTTCTTCTCGGTCCGCGACGGGTCGAACGCGTGCGGGTCGGCGAAGATCTCGGGATCGCGGTTGGCGGCGACGAACTGCATCTGGATCACGTCGCCCTTGCGGACCTGCGTCCCGGCGACCTCCATGTCCTCCAGCGCGATGCGGGCCATGTTCATGGCGGGGGTGATGTGCCGGAGGAACTCGTCGACCAGCGGGCCCGACTCGTCCTTGCCGACGAACTCAGCCGCGGCGCTCTCGACAGCGGCGTCCTCGACGATCATCCGCATCATCTGCCCGATCAGGGTGTGCGTGGTCTCGTAGCCCGCCACGATGCACAGGAAGATGAAGAACGTGAACTCCTCCTGAGTGATCTCGCCCCGCTCCGCGTACTGCGCCATCACGGTGGTGACGTCCTCCTTGGGGTCCTTCAGCTTCTCCTGCTGGAGCTCGCCGATGTAGGCGAAGATCTCCTGGGCGATGACCAGCATCCGGGTGCCGGCGTCGTCGTACTGCGCGACGTGGAAGATGGCGTCGACCCAGTTGACGATGTCCTCGCGCCGCCCGCGCGGGACGCCGAGGATCTGTGCAATGACGCGCGAGGGGACGAACTTGGCGACCTTCTCGACCCAGTCGAACTCGTCGTCCACCAGGGCGTCATCCAGGACCTCGTTGACGACGTCCCGGACCCAATGGTCGAAGTTGGCGACGACGCGCGGACCGAAGGAGGCAGCAGCGGCCCGGCGCACCCGGCTGTGCACGGGCGGGTCCATGCGCATCAGGAGCGCGGCCCACATCGCGGTCTCCTCGGCCGGCTCCTCGACCCCGGGAACCGGAAAGTTGAAGCCGTACTTGACGGTGATCTCCTTGGACCGGCGCTCCAGAGCGGTGATGTCGTTGAAGCGCGTGGCCATCCAGAACCCGCCGTTGAACGTGCCATAGCCCGACGGCTGCCAGTACAGGCCCGGCAGGGCCCGGACCTTGTCGAACGCCGCGTGCGGAACGCGCTCCGCGAACGTCGCCGGGTCGCTGAAGTCGGGTAGGGCGAGGTCTGTCTCGATGGTGGTGGACATCGTTGTCTCCTTGGTGGGCGTGAGAGTCAGCGGGAGGAAGTGGCGCTGCCGAAGAGCGAGTGGTCGACCGGGCACTTCGCCGGGTCGCCGGTGCCGTCGTGGGTGTGCTCGTCGTCCTCGGTGAGAGGAAGCCGCTGCACCTCTGCCATGACGTCGCGCGCATGCTGCATCGCGAACTCACGCGACGCGGGGTTGGTCGCGACGATGTAGTGGCCGGCCAGCATGCCGTCGAAGGCGGCGGTGGCAACCAGCTCGCCGGTCTGGGCGTACGGCGCGATGGCGTCGTGAAGGCCCGCGTCGGAGTCGATGATCGTCTGGACCAGCTCCGTGAGCACCCAGCCGGGGGCGAGCATGGTCACGCCGACGCCCGAACCGGCGAAGTCGCGGCGTGCGACGTCGGTGAAGCCGAGCGTTGCGTACTTGCTGACCGTGTAGGGGCTGATCGGCATCACGTGCGGCGGGACGCCCAGTGAGTGTTCGGAGCCGACGTTGAGGATGTATGCCGGTTCCCCGCGCTCGGCGGCGCCGCGAAGGTCAGCGGCAAACGCACGGATCCCGTTGAACACGCCGAGAACATTGACCTGGAAGAGCCGTTCGGCGAGCTGAGGATCGGCCGTTTCAATACCGGCCCCAGGCTCGGCGGAAGAGCCGGCATTGTTGACCAGCACGTTGACGCCGCCGAAGGACGTCCGCACGTGGGCAGCGAGGTCGACCATGGCCCGGTAGACGGAGATGTCGCAGTCAACCCAGCTGGCGCTCCCGCCGGCGGCGGTGATCATGTCGACGGACTCACTGGCATCGGTGTCGGACGCGATCACCACGTTGGCTCCGCGCCGCGCCGCTTCGAGGGCGAGCGCGCGGCCTACGCCAGCACCACCGCCTGTGACGACGACATTTGCTCCCTTGAGTTGTGTCATGACGTTGGTCCTTATTCGTGTGTCGTGATCGGGTGTAAAGACGCTACGAAGACGGGACTGCTCGAACATCTCCCCTAGGGATGCGTTCGATCACCCGCTGGGGTTGAGATCACCCCCAGGGGTGTCATGAGCGGTGGTGTCAGAAGCGCCGAGTCAGGTCGGACGGCTTCGGGGCACCACGGCGGGGGCGGAAGGGCGCGGACGTACCGCACCAGGGGTGGTCGAGGTCAGATGACACCCGTTGGGGGGTGGAGTGACCACCAGGGAGTGATGATCGCGCCCGTCCCGATGCCTAGCGTTTCCAGTCATCCACGTGATGCCAGCAACTGGGCATCGGCACAAGGAGGATGCAATGTCGCAGGTGGTATTCCTTGCACCCGACGGGACCCGGCACGAGGTCGCCGCGTCCGACGACGGCAACGCCATGAACGCTGCTCTGGACAACTTCGTCCCGGGCATCATCGGAGAATGCGGTGGCGAGCTGTCGTGCGCCACCTGCCACGTGTTCGTCCAGGGAGACTGGGGCGACGTCCTGCCGGCACTCAGCCCCGAGGAGGACTCGCTGCTCGAGGCCACGGCCACCGAACGCGCCCAGCGCAGCCGGCTGGCGTGCCAGATCCCGTGCAATGCCGCCACCAACGGCATCGTCCTACAGCTCCCCGAGGACCAGTGATGACGGGCCAACGGCCTGATGGTCACGTTGTGGTCGTGGGCGCGGGTCAGGCCGGCGCCGAGGTCGTCGCGACGCTACGCCAAGGCAGCTACCCGGGTGCGATCACGATGATCGGCGAGGAGCCTCTCTATCCGTATTCCCGACCGCCGCTGTCCAAGGCGTACCTCAAGGGCGCCTCTTCTGCGGACGACCTGCTCCTGCGGCGTGGCGAGATGTACGAGAAGCACGACATCGACGTGCGCCTGTCCACAGGCGTGGTGTCCTTCGATCCCTACCGGCGCACGATCACCCTTGGAGACGGGCAGACGCTCTCGTACGACCATCTCGTGCTGGCCACCGGCGGGCGGGCGCGCACACTTCCCGATCTGGCCTCGGCCACCAATGTCTTCTACATGCGCACCAAGGCCGACGCGGACGCCCTCCGCGACCGCATCTCGCCCGCTCGCCGGGCGGTCGTCATCGGCGGCGGGTACATCGGCCTCGAGTTCGCGGCCGTTGCCCGCATTCTCGGCGTCGAGGTCGTTGTCGTCGAGGTGGCACCCCGGCTGCTGGCCCGCGTGGCTTCACCGGTCATCGCTGACTTCTACAGCCGCCAGCACGGCGACCACGGCGTCGAGGTGCTTACTGCCTCCTCCATCGAAGGCTTCGACCACGATGAGTCCGGCGCGGTGACGGCGGTCCGCCTGACGACCGGCCGGCGGCTGCCAGCCGATTTTGTGGTCGTCGGGATCGGGCTCGTGCCCCGTACCGAGCTGGCGGAGGCCGCCGGCCTCGACGTGCAGGACGGCATCGTCGTCGACACGCACATGAACACGTCGGCACCAGGGGTTTACGCGGTCGGGGACGTCGCTCGCTTCCCGGATTTCGTGACCGGTTCGCCACGGCGCCTGGAGTCGGTCCCCAACGCGACCGAACAGGCCAAGGTCGTTGCCTCCACGATCCTTGGGCGGCCCCGGCCATACGAGGCGCTGCCCTGGTTCTGGTCCGACCAGTACGAGCTGAAGCTGCAGGTAGCTGGCGTTCTCGATCACGGCGACGAGCTCGTGGTTCGCGGAGACCCGTTCCAACAGACGACGTTCATGGTGCTGCATATTGCCGGCGACGGCCGGACCCGCTGCGCGGAGGTCGTCAACGACCCGGCCGGATTCGCAGCCGCCAAGCGGCTGATCGCAAGCGGCCGGCAGATGCCTATCGAGGTCCTACGTGACCCCAGGACCTCGCTGAAGGAAGCGCTGACCCACGTCTGACACACGTCTGATCGACGTCCGAGTGCCGTCACGGAGAAGGCGGCGCCCGTCCCGTTAGTTACCTGGCTACCGCTGGCCCGAGTTGGCCAGCAGCCACTTCGACACCGCCTCCGCACGATTGGAGGCGCCAAGCTTGCGAAGGATGTGCTTAACGTGCGTCTTCACTGTGTCCTCCGCGAGCACCAACCTCGAAGCAATCTGCGAGTTGGTCTCGCCATTGGCCAGGTGCCGCACGATCTGGAGCTCTCGCCGAGTCAGTTGCTCAATGAGGACGTCGATGGACGACCGAGAACCCGGCGGCCCGGGGGCGTGGGCCGAACCGTGGGTGGCTGCGATGAAGGTGAACGGATCCCCCAAGGGGAGCCCCAGCTCGTCGGGAGCCCCTGCATCGCCGGCCAGCTGGCGAAGGCTTGAGCGGATGCTGTGCAGACGCGCCTCCATCGAGGCCCGCTCGAACGCCAGGCTGAGGCCGTCGGCGAACATCGCCAACATGTCTTGGTCGAACGAGTCGATGTCGCCGCGATGGAAGACCCGATCACCGTGCACGAGACCAATGACCTTTGACTGCAGCACGACTGGAGCGACGACATAACTTCGTGACAGGGATGCCTCTGCCATCGGCCGATGCACTCTCGTGGCGCCCTGGACGTCAAGAACCAGTAGGGGCGCGCGTCGTCGGACGGCCTCGGACTCCGGTATGCCGGCGCCCCGCAAGGGCGCTGGCGTCTCCTGTCCGACTTGGGTGATGATCGCAGCCCATTCCTCATCGCCGACGACGTGCGACGACTGCGTGACCCACTGGGCGTCGACGATGGTCGACATGATGGCGCGGTCGAACCCGAGGTTGCAGATGACCTCAGGGACCAGGCTGATCAGATGTGGCAATGACTCGGCCGACTGGAGCCGACTCAGCGACGCGCCCACCGACTGGCTGATCTCACTCCGGCGGCGCACCTCGGCGTCACGAACGACGACGTCGAGCCCACGCAGGCGGTCGACCAGCGCAAGCAAGTCACCGAACCCATGGTCGCGGTCCGCCGCACCGCCCTCGAGCGCCTGCTTCACGATCGCCCATGCGCTGTTGAGCGCTTCCGTTGCGGCTGCGAAATCCTGAATCTGGCCGAGCGGCACACCGGACTCGTTCCGCACCAGGTCCATGGCCGCACCCAGCACCACGTCCAGGTCGGCGAGCTCTCCGTCGCTCATCATGCGTTCGAACGGCGAAGGCCGAAGGGGCCGAAGGTGACCTTCGAGCGCGATGAGCGTCATGGCCGCTCCCTTCAGCAACGAACGTGTCGGCCTCTTCGCCGAGTCCACCCAATGGTAAGGGCGTCACCAATGCAGCGCGACAGACCGGCATTCGGCGAAGAAGGACGTGTTTCCCGGGGCTCGGCTCTGGCTGAGAGGACTGCGAGCGACTCAGTCGGCTGTTGAGGAGTCTGCCTGGCGGACGGCGTCGCTGGCCTCGGTGATGATCTCGTGCATCGCGGCGGCTGCCGCAGCCGCGTCGCCGCTCTGGATGGCTTGGGCGACGTCGCCGTGCATGCGTACGGCGGCGGGGTTCGGGGTTGATGGCATGAGGTCGTGGTGGGTTCGTCCGGCGAGGACCTCGGCCACGACGTTGTGCAGTGCGGCGAGCATCTCGTTGCCGGATGCTTCGAGGAGGGTGGCGTGGAAGAGCTGGTCTGCCACAAGATATGCCTCGAGGTCACCGGACTTGGCATGTACCGCCATCTGCATGACCGCCCCGACCATCGTGCCGCACTGCTCGGGTGTGGCGTGGGTCGCGGCCAGCTCGGCGGCCACGGGCTCGAACCCGCGCCGCAGCTCGCCGAGCGAGAGCAGCTGCTGCTCCCGGCCCGGGCCGTCGAGGCGCCATCGGATGACCCGGGGGTCGAAGACGTTCCAATGCGAGCGCGGCAACACCGTGACCCCGACGCGCTTGCGAGCCTCGACCAGTCCCATCGAGTCCAGAACTCGGACCGCCTCGCGGACCACCGAACGCGAAACGCCGTACTGCTCGTCGAGCTGGTCGATTCGAAGCACGTCGTGCGGCTTCAGCTTCCCCCAGACGATCTGTTGCCCGAGGTCGTCCAGGACGCTCGCATGCAGGGCCGGACGGACGCTGGTCCCCTCGTATCCCCGCATGAAGTCAGGCTCTCATAGATCGGCCAAGTTGAACCGCTGAACGCTTTAAATCTGTTTTATCGGTCACAGTGTCTTGATAAGTAAGCCTTGTTGCGTCACTCTTGGTCCCACGGCTTCGACGACGAGGTTCGAGCCGGACGAAGGAGTCCTGACCATGAACACACATCAGCACCACCACCCGCCGCACCCGCCACCCCTGGTCGTCGTCATGGGCGTCTCCGGCTCGGGCAAGACCACGGTCGGCGCCGCTCTGGCCCAGCGCCTGCGCGTCCCTTTCGCGGACGCGGACGACTTCCACCCGCAGGCGAACATCGACAGGATGTCGGCCGGCATACCCCTGACCGACGAGGACCGCGGGCCGTGGCTCGCGACCATCGCCGCCTGGCTGGCCGGACACGACCAGACCGGGGGCGTGGCCAGCTGCTCGGCCCTCAAGCGCGCCTACCGGGACATCCTCGTCGCGCCCGCCCCTGGGGTCTTCTTCATCCACCTGCACGGCGACCCCGCGGTCATCGCGGCCCGGGTCGCCGGCCGCCCCGGACACTTCATGCCGGCCGCCCTGGTCACCTCCCAGTTCGCCACCCTCGAGCCACTCGAGCCCGACGAGCACGGCGCCGTCCTCGAGGTCGACCAGCCCGTCGACGAGCTCGTCCAGCAGTCCCTGTCCCTCCTCGCCCCGAAAGCGACGCCGCTGCCATGACTGCCCTGCTCCCGCTGCTCCAGACCGCCGGCCCCGCCCTTGCCCACGCCGCAGACGCGCCGCCCGACATCCCGGCCGGCCGGCTCATCGCCGCCGCACTGCTCGGGATCGGCGTCCTGGTCCTGCTCATCGTGCGCTTCAAGGTGCACCCGTTCCTGGCCCTCACCCTCGGCTCGCTCACCGTCGGCGCCCTGGCCGGCATCGCCATGGCTGACGTCGTGGACAGCTTCACCAAGGGCTTCGGCACCACGGCCGCCGGAGTCGGCATCCTTATCGCGCTCGGGGCCATGTTCGGCAAGCTGCTGGCCGACTCCGGCGGCGCCGACGAGATCGTCGACACCATCATCGGCCGCAGCACCACCAGAACCCTGCCCTGGGCGATGGCCGGCGTCGGCGCCATCATCGGCCTGCCGATGTTCTTCGAGATCGGCCTCGTGCTGCTGATGCCGGTGATCTTCCTCGTGGCGCGCCGCTCCGGCCTGTCGATCGTCCGGGTCGGCATCCCGGCCCTGGCCGGTCTCTCCGCCATGCACGGGCTCGTTCCCCCGCACCCCGGGCCGCTCGTGGCCATCGACGCCCTCAAGGCCGACCTGGGCATCACCCTGGCCCTCGGCGTCATCATCGCCATCCCCGTGATCGCCATCGCCGGGCCCTGGTTCGGACGCCTGGCCTCACGCTGGGTCGACGTGCCCGCACCGGACCTCTTCGAGGCGCACGGTCCCGAGAGCGGCCGCCGCCCGTCATTCGGCACCACGATGTTCACCGTTCTGACGCCCGTGGTGCTCATGCTCGGCAAGGCCCTGGCGGACATCTTCCTCGGCACGGGGACTCCGGCCCGCCAGGTCCTCGACTTCCTCGGCACCCCGCTGATCGCCCTGCTCATCGCCGTCATCCTCGCCATGTTCACCCTCGGCAGCGGCGCCGGCATGGGGATCAAGCAGGTCTCCACCTCGCTCGAGAGCTCGCTCGCCCCGATCGCCGGCATCATCCTCATCGTCGCCGCCGGAGGCGGCTTCAAGCAGACCCTCGTCGACACCGGCATCGCCCAGCTGCTGGCCGACTGGATCAGCACCAGCGGCATCTCCGTGCTGCTGCTGGCCTGGCTCGTCGCGGTCCTGATCCGGCTCGCGACCGGCTCCGCCACGGTCGCCACCGTCACCGCCTCCGGCATCCTTGCGCCCCTGGCCGCGGGGATGCCGGCAACCCAGGTCTCGCTCATGGTCCTGGCCATCGGCGCCGGCTCGCTGTTCTTCTCCCACGTCAACGACGCGGGGTTCTGGCTCGTCAAGGAGTACTTCGGCATGAACGTCGGCCAGACCGTCAAGACCTGGTCCCTCATGGAGACCGTCCTGTCCGTCACCGGCCTCGCCTTCGTGCTGCTCATCAACCTCGTCGTCTAGCGCCGCGCCGCCCCCACGCCGCAGCCAGCTCCACGGCATACGGACCCGGCCGGCGCAGGCCGCCCGTCACCGCCACGCGGTGACGGGCGGCTTCCTTGAACCCGGCGAGCGTGGCGGGACCGCCGACATGGCTGTGCCCGTCGGGTCGCGACCGACCTCGACCAGGACCGCCGAACAAGATCCTCGGCTCCACCCGTCATGTACAACGAACTGCAGGCGCAACACTCCGGTCCAGAAGGGCGTTGCTTCGCTCGCCGTGGCAGACCACCGGAGCTACCGCCGGCCTCGTGGCGCAAAAGGAGTGGGTGATGCCCAGAGGTTGGTGTCAAGGTGTTCGCCAGCACCAAGATCCGGGTCGCTCAACAGGTTGAATCGCCACGTTTCGCCACGGCCAGCGCACTTCACAGCGACCGACCCGGCCAGCACAGATCGTGCCGAGAACCGCCACGTTGATGTCGCACTTGCCGATCGCCGGGGCTTCGCCGGCGGCCCCAGGGCGGGCGATTCATGCTCACTAAAGCGATGGAGCCGGCGCACCCAATGCTGCGCGAACTCCTCCGCCTGGACAGCGCCGTCGTGTATGGCGCGCTGCTCGAGCTTGGCCACACACCGGGACGCTGTCGTGCGAATACATTGCCCGTCGCTCCACGCCCCAACACCGATGACCGCTACGTAGGCGAGATACCTAGGTACCGGGATACGTAGTTGTCCCGGTGTGCGTGCGCCGCCCGCTCAGGACCCTTGGGTGCAAGCGAAACTTCGAGTCCTCCCGGGGCCTGCCATGTACACCACCTCACGCATCACGAACAGCCCGTCCTGCGAAGCCGTCGGGGCGCACTTCCAGGCCCCGGTCCGGGCGCAGGCCCCGGGCACGGACCGCGTATGGTGGCGGCACGCGGTCACCTACCAGGTGTACGTCCGCTCCTTCGCGGACTCCGACGGCGACGGGGTCGGGGACCTGCAGGGTGTGCGCGGCCGGCTGCGCTACCTGCGCGACCTGGGTGTCGACGCCATCTGGCTCAGCCCGTTCTACCCGTCACCGCAGCACGACCATGGCTACGACGTGGCCGACTACACCGGTGTGGACCCGCAGCTGGGCACGATCGAGTGCTTCGCCGCCCTCCTGGCCGACGCGCACCGGCTCGGCATCAAGGTCCTGATCGACATCGTGCCGAACCACTGCTCGACCGAGCACCCCTGGTTCGACGCCGCCCTCGCGGCCGGCCCGGGCAGCCCGGAGCGGGACCGGTTCCACTTCGCCGACGGCCGGGGCGAGCACGGCGAGCTGCCGCCGAACAACTGGTGCTCCATCTTCGGCGGTCCGGCGTGGCGGCGGGTCACCGAGCCGGACGGCACCCCGGGCCAGTGGTACCTGCACACCTTCGCCCCCGAGCAGGCCGACTTCAACTGGCGCCACCCGCAAGTCGCCGCCCACTTCGAGCGGGTGCTGCGGTTCTGGTTCGACCGCGGCGTCGACGGCCTGCGGATCGACGTCGCGCACGGGCTGCACAAGGCCGAGGGCCTGCCCGATGACGACCTGGCCCTGATGGACGAGATCACCGGCGACCCGGTCAACCCGCACGCATGGGACCAGCCCGAGGTCCACGACGTCTGGCGACGCTGGCGCCAGATCGCGCAGGAGTACACCGCGGAAACCGGCGCCGAACGGGTGCTCATCGGCGAGGTCGGGGTCCTGGACGCAGAGCGGCTCGCGGCCTACCAGCGACCCGACGAGCTGCACCAGAGCTTCTACTTCGACTTCCTACGCACGCCCTGGGACGCGGAGCAGCTGCACGACTCCATCGAGCGCGGCCTGCGCACCGTGTCCGCCCACGGCTCCCCGGTCGCGTGGGTGCTCAACAACCACGACATGCCCCGCTCGGTCACCCGGTACGCCGGCGGCGCCCCCGGCGCCGACACCGGCGACATCGACCTGGGCACCGCCCGCGCCCGCGCCGCCGCCCTGCTCATGCTGGCCCTGCCCGGCTCGACCTTCCTCTACCAGGGCGAGGAGCTCGGCCTGCCCGAGGTCACCGACCTGCCCGACCACGTCCTGACCGACCCGATGTACCACCGCACCGGCGGGGGCCGGCGCGGGCGCGACGGCTGCCGCGTCCCGCTGCCCTGGACCACCACCCCCGGCGACTCGTTCGGCTTCTCCCCCGTCCCCTACGCCGGCTCGGCCACGACCGGGACGACGACCGGGACCACGACAGGGACCACGACCGGGACCACGGCCGCGCCGTGGCTTCCGCAGCCCGAGTGGTTTGCGTACCACTGCGTCGCCGACCAGCTCACCTCCGAGGAGTCGACCCTGCACCTCTACCGTGTGGCCATCGCCTTGCGCCGCTGCCTCGCCGACCTGTCATCGGGCGAGTTCCATTGGCTGCCCACCGAACCCGGCGTGCTCGCATTCACCCGCGGCGACAGCTTCGCCTGCATCGTCAACTGCACGGACCGCCTGGTCCGCGCCCCGGTCGACGGCCAGGTCCTGCACGCCAGCCACGCCGAAGCCGGCGAGAAACTGCCACCGAACAGCGCCGTCTGGTTCCAGCTCACAGGGGCGGCGCACGGTTACCGACCAGCAGCGACCTGACCAGCCGGGACCTGAGGGCCTGTGTGCCCGGCAGATTCGAGGGTGCCGCTCGTTGGACAGCAACGGACGACTCTCGCGGCCGCGTAACCGTCCGCTTTTGAACGAGAACTGATCAGAGAGGACGCGACACGACGAGTACACGCAGAGCGACATACGTGCACGTCAAGTGCCCTTTACGGACACTGACGGGCAACGACGCTAAACGCGGTCCGAGACTCACTGGGTTCGGGGTTCGAGTCCCTGGCGGCGCACTCTCGTGAGCACGAAACGAGGCCCCGGAGGCACAGTCTCCGGGGCCTTCGCCATGCTTTACCCATACAAAACCCCGTCGACCTCAGAAGTCGACCGCGTCCTCCAGCGCGTCCGCCGCGCGCGCGTCGACAGCCCGCCGGCCCATGTAGACGTCCTGCGTCATGGACGGCCGCGCATGCCCGAGCTGATCCGCGATCAGCCGCGCCGACAGGCCCGCATCGTCCAACACCGTCGCGGTGGTCTTCCGGAAGTTGTGCGAGGTCACCCAGTCGAAGCCGGCCCGGTCCAGCGCCCGGCGGAGAGCGCGACGGGTGTTGCTCGGGTCCCGTAGTCCACCCCGGGTGTCGGGGAACACCGGCGCCTCCAGACTCACGCCTCTCGCGTGCCGCACGCGCAGGTCCGCGACTGCCCACGACGGCAGGATGAGCGTCCGCTCCCCCGCGCTCGACTTCGTGTCTTTCCGAATGAGGCCGTGCCCGGCGACCCGGACGACGGTGTGGTTCACCTCCACCTGAGCAGCGTCGAGGTCGACGTCCAGCCATGCGACCGCCAGGCACTCGCCAATCCGTTGACCCGTGGCCAGCAGGAACCGCGTTAGGGCGAGCAGGTCCAGGCGTTGTGCCACAGGGTCAGCCGCCAATGCCGTGAACAGGGCTCGTCGCTCGTCCCGAGTCAGGGCCCGCGGCGATCGGGTCGGCCTGCCCTCGACCCGCATCGCGTCCCGGATCGGGTTCGATGCCAGGACCCCGTATCGCACCGCAAGGCCGAGAACGCCAGACAGAACAGATCGACAGCTCTTCGCCGTCGACCACCCGACCTTCCGGCGCAAGGTGACGAGGAACCGATCAATCAGCGGCACGGTGATCTCACCCAGACGCACCCCCCGGAACGCTGGGAGCACATGCCGGTTGAGGTGACCCTCGTATGCCTCCAGCGTGCCAGGCGACCGCTTGCCTGCCTCGGCCAGGCCGCGAACGTCAGAGAGCCACAGCTGGGCCGCCTTCTCGAACCGATCCGCGGCCGTCAACTCTGCAGACCTACCCGTCCGCCTCGACGTCGTCAGGGCCGCCTTCAGCGCCGTTTCCGCCGCGGCGGCCGACCGACCGGTGCGCTCCACCTGCCTTGTCACCCCATCGAAGTCCCGGTACTTCGTGACGGCCCGCCACCGCCTGGACTTCCCCTCACCCGATGCATACGTGCGGATCTTGCCCCAGCCACCCAGCGGCAACGGAGGACGAGCCATGACTACGCGACCTCCTCAGCCAGCGCGTCGACCCAGGCGTGGACGTCCGCGGGGCGGAACCGCACAAAGCGGCCCACACGAACGCCGACGGGTCCATACCCCTTCGTCCGCCACTGGTAGATGGTCCCGACCGGCACCCCGAGGAATGCCGCGAGGTCGTCGATCGACCACAGTGCGGCAGGCCGGGACTGCTCCGTTCCTGGCGTTTGGCTCTGGTCTGTCATGGCTTCTCCGATCCCCTAGGCCGCGCCGGGCGCGAGCGCTTCTGTCCTTGCCGAATGACTTTCCACAGGCTCACTGGGTGGTGAACCTCGCTGCGCTACAAAGCGTTTGGCGTCCTCGTACTGGGTGCGCCAGCGTTGCGCCTGGCGTAGGGAGGCGGCGATGACGCTGGTGTAGTCGCGTTCGCGGACGGGCACGTCCTCCCACACGAACCGCGGCAGCCCGTCATCGTGCAGGACGTCGGCGGCGAGCCGGTCGGCCTCGGGCGCGTCGATGCCCGCCTCTTCGAGCACGGCGCGGACCACAGCGGCCCGGTCGGCCCTGTGTTGGGTGAGGGTCTTGCCGGACCAGTGCCGGGAGACCAGGACGCGGCGGCCGCCGAGGCCGAGGTTGTCCCGGTCGTGCGCCTTGGACGGGCACTGCCCGGGGATCAGGCCGGGCCCGGGGTCCTTGGGCTGGATGCCGTAGCGGAGCCAGTTCGCGCACGCCGGTGAGCAGGGCAGCCAGCGGACCTCGCGGTGCAACCGGTCGATATGCCGCTCATAGCCGCCCGCGGCGCCGCCGTGCTCCTCGTCGTCGACCAGGGCGACGGGCTGTGCGTAGGTGTCGGCGATGGACTTGGTCAGGTACTTGCACAGGTACCGGACCGCGCGGTCGCTGTCGGGGGTGCCGCCGAGCAGTCCTTTGATGTCGACCTGTTTGCCGAAGGTCAGGACGTGCATCGGCTCCGCCTGGCCGTCCTCGTCGACGAGCTGGTCGAGGGCCTGCTCCCAGGTGGGGAGGACTTCGCCGGTGTCGGGGTCGAGGTAGCCGCCGAGGTCGGGGTGCCAGCCGGGCAGGTAGTCCCCCTGGTAGACGACCTGGTCGATCGTGGGCCACCAGATCGCGGCGTAGGTGGCGCGGGCGACGGCCTTGATCGTCGCTCTCGGGATGGCGCCGCGGACGGCGGCGTGCAGGTGCGGGGCGAGCCGGCGTTGGGCCTCGACGGCCGCGAAGTACTGCACCTGGTAGCCGGCGCAGCGGCGCAGGTTCTGCCAGAGCCGGTCGACCAGCCGCGGGAACAGCAGCGCGTCCAGGGCCGCGCGCCGGTAGTCGTAGGTTGCCGGGTTGACCGGGACGCCGGTGCCGGGGATGACCTTGCCGTAGGAGGGGAGGGTGAAGGTGAGGAACATCGAGGGTCGGTAGGTGCGGCCGGTCTTGTCGTCGGTGAACGCCTGGCCGATGGTGCGGTCCTCTACCGGGATAGTGGGCAGGTGGGGGAAGCCGGGCAGGTGCCGGGTCGAGCGCACCCGCCGTGCACCCTCCCCCGGCTCGTCATCGTCGGGCCCGTTCTTGAGCTGCTCCTCGTCGTCGGGGTCGTCGCCCGGGCCGCTGTCCAGGTCGGCGTGGCGGGGTGGGTCTTCGGTCAGGTGCCAGCCCTCGCGGCACTGGTGCATGCGCAGGCGTCGGGCCTTGTCCGCGCATGACGGGCAGACCTTCTCCCGGGTGGAACCACAGGCGATCGGCACGGTGGTGACGTCGCCGGTGGCGCGGTCGGTGACCTTGCGCAGCAGCGGCCGGACGCACACCCCGGCACCCTCGGCCGCGGCCACGGCCATGTCGGTCGTGACGCCCTGGTACCCAGCGGGAGGGAGGCGACGCTGGGCGCTTGTCGCAGTCATGCGGCACCCCCGAGCGGGAGGACTCCCTGCCACGCGGGCCGGTCGTCGGTGGTGCCGGGAGCCTTGACCCAGCCCGGACGCGGAGGGGGCACGTAGGCGGGGTCACGGTGTGTCCCGGCCCACCATCCCGCGGTGACATGCGTCCGGGTCGCGAAGTCGCCGCACTCCGCGAGCACCGGGCAGGACGCACACACCGCGCGCATCGCCTCGACGTCCCACGGTCCGAGCCGGTCCGAGTCAGCGGTCCACGGCAGGTCGGTCCGGGTGCCGCAGGCGGAGAGGGCCTGCCATGCGATCCCGCCCAGGCCTCGACCGGGAGCGGTGCTGGCTTCGGCGGCCCGGTACCAGACCTGTTCGAGCGCGGCCCACCGCTGCTTCCGGGTCAGGCGGGCCATCACGAGTCACCCCCAGCCATCGATGAGGCCGAGGGCTCCCGCGGGGCACGAGTGCGGGGCTTGCGCGGTGCCCGTGGCTTGCGCCCGGTCGGCATCCGCGACACCGAGCCGAGCGATGACAACGCTTCCCGCGACGACTCACGGATAGGCGAGTCATCGGGCGCCGTGGTGGATTCGTCTACGGGAGAATCGGATTCGGACGGGAAGGCGTCATCGACGACGAGGGTTGGGTAAGTGGCGGCGGCCTGCCGGACGAGGTGGTCGGGCCAGTAGTCGGCCCGGACCCGGTCGAGGGTGCCGTCTTCCTCGAGGACCCACGCCGACCCCGGGGCCGCGGGCGAGAGCCGGTGCGCTGGGGCGAGCGCGGCGGTACCGTCGCCGAGGACCATCCGGGTCTCGTCCGCGGAGCGGACACGCAGGGCGATGGTCTGGGTGAACAGACCCCGCATCCCGACGACCTCCTTGCGCGGGTCCTGCACGCACGCAAAGACGACGACGCCGAGGGCGCGGCCTTGGGTGAGGATCTCGGCCAGCAGCCGTGACGCCTCGCGCTTCGTGTCGCTGTCGCTGTAGGCGGTGAGGGCGGCGAGCTCGTCGATGACCAGCACGTGCAGCGGGTCCCCCGGCCGGGGCTGGTGGAGCCGGGAGACGCCGGCCATCGCCCGTCCCCGATCCTCGACCACCGCGAGCAGCCGCCGCAGGGTGGCGATGGCCTCGGTCGGGGTGACCGCGACGGTGGTGAACAGGTGCCGGCCCATCATGACCTCGACCCCGCGCTTGAGGTCGAGCCCCCACAGCCGGACCAGGTCAGCCCGCACCGCGGGGGCCAGGCCGCCGCAGACCCCCCACAGCATCGAGCCCTTGCCCGAGCCGGAGCAGCCGACGACGAGGGTGTGCCTGCCCCTCACCTGTAGCGCCCACGGGGTGCCGTCCTGGCGTCGGCCGAGGGTGACCGTGTCGACGGACAGGTCGTGCCCCAGCGGTGCCGGCAGACGTGCCTCGGCGGTGCCGCCCAGCGCTTCGCGCATGACCAGGGCGACGTCGAGAACCGATGGTGTCCACTGCTTGACCCGGTACGAGACCGCGGACGCGGCGGTGGCGAACGCCGGGGCGGCCTTCTCAAGGTCCTCGACCGTCTGACCCATCCGCGCCCTGATCCGCAGGGTGAGAGTGTCGCCCGTCGCCACGACGTCCATCAGCCGCGGCGGGACCCACTCCGACACCGTGCCGGTCGACGAGAGCTGCACCCGCCCGTTGCGCCGCGCGATAGCCCAGGTGCGGCGCCGCACGTTCCGCTGCACGGACAGCCCACACTCCCGCGCGAGGGTGGGCCACGTGCGGCGAGCCCACCAGCGCCACCCGAACCGGCGGCACGGTCCGGCGAGCCAGCGTTCGTACCCCACCGGCCACCGGTGCTCCCACACCGCCACCACCACGCCCGGCAGCGTGCCGACCCCGAGCAGCACCCGGCTCGCTGTGACCTGGTGGAGGACGATCGCTGCGAACAGGCCGAGTAGGACGCACCAGAACACCCACCAGCCGTGACGACGGGCCCACCTGCCCCACCCTCGCGCGATGGCGAGCAGCAGGAGGGCCACCGTCTCTGACGAGCGCAGGGCGCGGGAGCCGACCGAAGCCGACCCCCGAACCCCACGCAGCCGCGCCGATGGCCTCATCGACGTGCGCGCTGTTGACGACGTCATGTCAAGCCGCCTTTGAGCCCTGACCCGACGGCTGACCGGCGGCGGGCTTGCCCTCGTCGAGCAGCCGGTCGGCCCGCCACATCTCAGACAAGCCACCGGCCTTGTTCACCCGGACCTCGACGGTCAGGTCGACGAACTCGACCGGCGCGAACTCCCCCAGTACCGGGCGGTGCGGGCATCCGACCTCGACGGTCGACGTGGTCATCGAGTCACGCCCGAACGACGTCTGCCGGTAGACGACCTCGATCTGCCACAGCAGCATCCCGGTCGCTTCGTCCCGCGCCTGCGTCTCACTCGGACGCCGGCGGCCGTCCCTCTCCTCCCACTCCTTGACCTCGTTGACGATCCCCGTCGACCGCATCGACTGACGCTTGCTGTCTACCGTGTAGAACGACATTGCCCTGCCTTCCGTCTGGTTTCGCAGGCCACTGGTCGGGCCGTGAAACCATCTGAAGTCCGGGCGCAAGGGATCACCCGGACAAACTGTCCGGGTACCTATGTGGCCTTCTAGAGAAGCGCCTCCGCGGCGGCGATGATCGCTGCCCACGGGAGGGAGCGACTGGGCGCAGCTGCGCGTGGCTCGGCCAAGGGCCAAACGTCCTCGCCGTAAACCAGCCTCACCCCAACGGATCGCAGCGCCGCGAGGTGTGCCGACCAGGCAGGCTGACGCGCGTGCGCAGCGTTGACGCGTGGGAACACCACCATCGGTGTGGTGGCCACGTTCTCGCACAGCGACGTGAGCGCTTGGTTGTCAGCAATGCCCAGGGCGAGTTTCGCAACGCTGCTCGCCGAAAGCGGAGCCGCGACAAACACGTCGGGCCTGGGGTGCGGACTTGCCTCCGAGGGCAGCCGCGGTTCTGAGCGGACGGGTAGGCCGGTCAGACCTTCGAGCTCGTCGATCAGGTTGGCCGATTGCAGCCACGTCGCCGCCGTCGGTGTCAGCGTCACACCCACGGTGTGCCCACGTTCGACCAGCGGCCTGACGATCGACTGAGCGATCGATTCAACTCCCCCTGCAGCGCCGGCCACCAGTGCGATGGCACTCATTCGACCGCCCGACAGCGAAGGGCCAGAGCGCGCATAGGTTCTGCCCTAGCCGAGGTTGCCGTCGTGCGTCGGTACATCGTCCTAACGGTCTCCCTCACCGCGGCGCTGTGGCGGACCAACTGCGGGGCCTTGGCCTCGGCATCGAGCAGAGACGCCATCGCCTCGTCATCACGCGCGACATAACTGAGCGCACGCGCCACGTCGATCTGGTGCGCCGCCGCCCGCTCGACGGGCAAATCGTCAAGCGGGACTTCCGGGCCGTGCTCGACGACCTCCAAGACGTCCCCGAGATCCAACGCCGTGGACAACTCGTGAATCCGTACGTTCGTCGGCCCAAAGCCTGTCTGCCAATGGTTCGCGTCACGACCGAGGAGGTCTGCGGCTTGGTGCGCCTGGGCAAGCAGTCCCCGCGTCTCGCTGCGGTCCTGCTGGCGTGCGGCGGCGGAGGCTGAGCGTAGGAAGAGCATGCCGAGCAGGCTCAGCGCCTCCTCGTCGCCATCGTTGACCTGACGAGACAACCACGCGGCGGCCGTCTGGCCGAGCTGCATCGCGTCGTCGTACCGACCGACTGACTGCAGCGCATGCGTCCCTGACCGTGCTGCGGACGCCAGCACCAACGGATTGTCGGACTGGTCGGCGGCCTGCATCGCACGCTCAGCCGCGATCCAAGCCAAGTCAGCCTCACCGATCTTGGACATCGTCGACGCGACGAGGTGATGCACCCGCGCCGACACCGCCCAACCCTCACGAGAGGACGGCGAGGCCAGGTCCTCCAGTGCCTGGGCGGCCGAGATCAGCGTCGGCAAGGCCGTGACGACCCTGCCAATGCGCCCGGCCTGGAAATCCGCCCAGCAGTTCTCCGCGAGCCTCGCTGTGGCTTCGGCATCGACCTGCTGAGCCTTCTTGTCCGCGAACAGCACCCGGGACAACCGACGAGGCGCCATCAGTGCATCACGAACCGCTGGCACGTTGTCGTCACGCTGCGCATCGTCCTCGAGGAGAGCCGGCTGCCCCAGCAGGTCGCCCACACTGACGCGCAACGCCTTGGCCACATCGGCCAGCACGTCCAGACGTCGCACCGGGCGGTCGCCGCGCTCGATCTTGCTCAGCCAGTCCTCGGACCGGCCGACCAAGCCAGCCAAGACCGCCTGCGTGAGCCCACGACGACGTCGGTAGAAGGCAATCCGCTCTCCCACCGACAGTGCGTCACCCGCCCCACGCATGGACCCACCATAGGGCAAACAGAAGACACGCCTAGAGCGACGTCTTGGAGGTTGTGGAGCTGAACATGATTTGCCACCACGATGCGCACCTCGGGCGCGGTCCGTGGGTTAGCGATCCCTAGGAATGGAGGCCAGCGCATACTCAAGTGGCCGGGTCGGGTCGACGACGCGCCAGGCCTGACACCGTGTGCCATCGCTCGCGGCTGCTGAGGGGAGAGGCGTCCAGGGACCGCAAGCGTGCAGGGCGCGCCCGGCAAGCAGTGCACGTCCAGACTCTTGTCAGACAATTCCCAGATACATCACAATTAGCGAGCCGGGACAACCTCTAGTCCCAGGAGCAGTCACAGGACAGGTAAGAAGGGGCAGATCCACACTCCTCTCACCTCTCACGACGGCACTAGTGGTCGGAACTGACAGCGCCGCTGCGTTTGCCGACCGGGTTGCCCAACGCTGAGCGCGCCTCCGTCATTCAACTGATCCCTCGAAATAGATGAATCGGCAGGCGCCAATCTGTATCTCATCGCCATTACTCAGGACGGTCCGATCTATACGCTCTCGGTTGATGAACGTACTGTTCAACGAACCTGCATCGATGAGTTCGTAAGCGAAGTCGCGCCGGACCAAGGTGGCGTGAACGCGGGATACCGTTCGATGCGGAAGCCAAACCAGGCACTCTGGCCCGCGACCGATGCTGACCTGCGGACGCCAAAGCAGCATTCGCGAACCAGTTACCGGGCCACCGACTCCAATCAACATCGCGGTCCCCCTTCGCAGTCCACCGATAGCAGCCATGTCTTCCGCACTAAAGCGATATGTCCCGGACCCTGCCCCGAACCGCCAAGACTCGGTCGGACGATCATCGTCCGAACCCGATCTGGAATCATTCGCATTCATTGCTTTTCCTTGATGCGGGCATGAATCTTCGCAATCAGTGTCCCACCAGCCCAGACTTACGAGTTTCCGGCTTTTTTCGTCAGCCCATACCGTCGCCAGGTCCTGAACAGCAGGATGATCGCAATCACCGCCGCCATGCCATAAACAACGTACTGAGACATAGGCCGGAGATAGTCAGGCCCCGTCGGACGGAGATGGGCCTCAATCACCATCAGCATCGGGAATCCGAGAGCCAACGGTAGCGACCACCATGCTGCCCTTCGCGCTTGGTATGCCACCAGTGAGGCAGTCGGGCCCGCCACGAACGCTGGCCCCGCCCATCCGCGTATTGCCTGTAATTCAATCCCGCCCGTGACTCCAACAGCCCCCTTAGTCGCGTAGTAGATCCCTATCGCCACGATGAGCCCGGCTGTACCTCGTATAGCAGCCGCCCAGGCATTAGGGGCGAACCAACCAATAACGAAACTCAGGCCAACCCAAGCCCAAACAGCTCCTAGCCAGGCACTCAGGTACTCGACCCACAACACACCCCGACCAGGGTTGAGCGCATGGCCGCCATACGGTGAACCGAGTGCGCCGGCAAGGATGGAGAGTATGCCGAGCACGCCCGAGATGAGAAGGACGCCAGTCCAGCTCAATGTCGAGCGTGCCCGACCATTGCGCTCTTGACCACCCACCAAGTAGCTCCCTTGTCCAGCCAATGATCCTAGCTCCACTAACCGGAGCGCGGATGCCATCGGTCGTCAGCCTGGACTCCAGATGTGCTCAGCAAGGCCCCCGGCGTGGCAAGCATGTGCTCCTGCCGCAGCGCCGCAGTCCGACCGGGATCCGGCCAGTCAGGCGCTCGCGCCTCGTGGATCAGTGGTAGTTGGACCAATAGACTTTGCAGGTTTGCGCGAAGGCGCCGGCGACGGTCAGGTGGGCGTCAGCGTATTCAAATTGATAAGCGTACACCTTGAGGGTCGTATTCATCTGCGCCGTCGCAGAGTGGTAGTAGTAAATGTTGTAGTACTTCGACCAACAGTGCTTGCGATCTGCGCTGTCGTAATAGACGCCATATTCCCAAACGCCATCGCCAACATACACTTTGGTGTACGAGTCGGCACTCATCGTGGCCGTGGCTGATTCTCCCGCTGCGGGAGATATCTCCTTCCATCCTCCGACTACTCGGCCATCAGCGTCTCGAATGTCTCCCTCGTCGGTGACTACGACCTGGGACGAGTTGGGAACACTCAGTTGGCTTGAAGCCTGAGAAGTTTGCGACGCTGAGCTCGCAGTGGCCGTCGCGGCGAGCATCACCACAGCAAGAATTGCTGCGGCAGCTAGAGAATGTCGATCCTTCATCTCTTCCCCCATCAATAGAAACGGTGCGTTACCCGCGGCGTCAAGGAGGGCCACAACGCGAAAGAAAGAGGCTCGACGGACATTCAAGTGCCGATCGCTCTGGGCCCGAACCGCGTATAGGGCAGGCACAACATACATCACGATCAGAGGGCTGACAGGCTTGAGCACAGTAAAGAGTAGTTAAGGATCGTCCAAGTTTTGGTAAACACGGACTTCAAGAGTTTCCGGGCGCTGGCATTCCTCGACAACAACGCGTCAGTCCGTGCTCCCTCCATACCACCAGATACACGCCTTCCCACGGCCAGGCGTCAAGCAACCACCGGAACGAGTTCCGCCGTGGAACCGGGCCGCGCCGACAGGCGCCCTTCACCATAACCACCACGGCGAACGTGATCTCCTTCCTGTGCAGATCTAGCCCGCCAACGATCATCATCAGGGCCTCCTGCCCCTTTGGTCAGACCACGGCTGAGGTGCCGATCAGGGCGATGCTCCCGCGCACCGAGCCGCCCTGGCACAGGACACCCCGGCAGATGATGTGCTGCTGAGCAGGGCTCTATGAGATCAAGGGCGCGGCTCCGCCGCGCCGACCGGCTGGCTCATCGCCGGCCAACGGCAGGGACCCCCGCGCTCCGGCGCTGGCGCGCCTGCGCGCACCCCCACCGCCAACCGGCCACGCCAGCCGGGATACCCGGGGGCCACGCCGGGATCCCTCCCGAGGCGCCTGACCTCCGAGCCGCCGACCCGACGCTTGAGCATCCGCCCGACTCCGGACCGCGTCAACGGCGCTACGCGTCACACGTGATGGCCTACGGCCACCGTTGACCCGGCCACTCCGTCAGGCTCTTGTGCTCCGCTATCGGTTCGGTGCCTCTCCCTTGCCGCGACAAGCGTGCGCGGCGGGCGCGTCAACCGCAGTCAGTCAGCCGATCAGTGGGCGCTCGCCCGAGCGACCGATCCCACGGACAGCGACGCTCAAGGTGTCAAACTCAGGGCGTGCAAACGGACCCGCATGACGAGAGCCTGGCCTCTACGTCGCCCGAAATTCTCAAGGTTCGTCAGGACGTTCCCGAGTTCGAAGCGGCCTTCCGCGCGTTGCTTCTCGATGAGGGCGGGGAGCTGGGCGTCTTCCAAGCCATGAGCGCGTTCGCGGACTGGCTCGGAAACCGCCATGCCACCGACCCGAGGGATCCTGTCGTCGATCGTGCGGCGGCCGCCCTTGAGAAGATCCGCACAACCAAGGGGTTCAGACTCGGGCCCGCCCTGGTGGCCGAATTTGTCGAGGCTGCGATGGAACGACACCCAGAGCTGTTGTCCCAACTGGGGCCTGAGACTCTTCGGTTCCGGCAGATCTGACCGCCCGCTTCTGCTGCATCGCGCGAATGAGCGACACGCCTGGCGCGGCCCCTGCCATGCCAAACCCCATGCTTTTGGACGGCATGAGCTCTCAACCGTTGGCAGACGACGCTAGGTTCGGCGCACCTAGATCCGCTGGTACGCAACGGATTTCGCACGAATCACGCTCGGGCACATATCGGTACGCACGAATCACTGGGTTCGGGGTTCGAGTCCCTGGCGGCGCACTCATCAGTGCTGGTCACAGCCTCGTTGATGCCCGAGAGTGCTCGTCACTCTCGGGCATTTGGCTGTCAGGGTCCGCTTTATCGTCCACTTTTGCCCCGCGACGGGGCGACGACGAGCACCAACGCAAACCAACCACCGCGCACTGACGCGCGCCATCAGGTACAGCCGGGCACCGACGGGCAGCAACGAGCGGTCTGACTCGTAACGTGCAGGTTCGGGGTTCGACGTTCGGCGCTCGCCAGCACGCGTCTCGCCCTTGTGCCTGGCCGTCGATGGTCAGTGCACTCCTCCGTCGAGTCGGAAGGTCGTTGAGGACGTGGAGGACGCGACCAGGCGGCCAGAGGCGATCACGTGCGCCGGCGCGTCGTGGTGGCCCACGACCTCCCGCAGTGTCCGGTGGTGGTGGATGACCAGATCGGCGTTGCCGCCCTCGGACAGTCGGTGGCCGACCACTCCGAGGACGTCCGCCGCGGTCGTGGTGACGGCGTCGTAGACCAGGTCGATCCCCGAGCTGTCGACCGCCTCCAGTGCGTGCGCTGCGAGGAAGGCGACCTCGGCCATGTTGTGCCGTCCGAAGGGGTAGTAGGCGTCTTCGATGTCGTCCTGGCCCAGCGCGACTGGCACGCCCGTCGCGGTCAGCTCGCGAACCGGCAGGTGCAGCGGGCCCGTGTGCGGGTCGCTGACGAATCCCAGCCCTGCACGCTTCACCAGGCCGGCCAGCCGTTCGAGGCTGGGGCGACCGTACAGACCAACCGCTCGAGCGTGGTTCGCAACCCCCCGGCCCTGGAGCCCGTGCTCGATAATCGCCTCGGCGAGCATCTCGGTGGTGCGCAGGGTCGCGTCCCCGGCGTCGTCGACGAGCATGGCGACGCGGCGGCCGTGCGCCGCGGCGAGCGCGCACATCCGCCGTACGTGCTCGCGCGCCTGACCGTCGGTGTGCTCGATCCAGGGAATCCCGCCGACCACGTCCGCACCCAGTTCGACGGCCTCGCGCACCAGGTCCTCGGCGCCCGGGTCGCAGAGCAGCCCGTCCTGCGGAAACGCCACGACCTGCAGGTCCACCGCGCCCCGGAACTCCTCACGCAGCGCCATGAGCGGGATGATGCCCTCGAGCCTGGCCCTGGTGTCGACGTCGGCGAAGGCAAGCACGTGGCGTACGCCGTACTGCACGGCCTGCAGGACTGCACGGCGTGCGTTCGGCTCGATCCAGGCCCGGTCGTAGTAGGCCTTCACGGCCGAGGCGAGCTCGATCGAGTGGAGCGCGGACCCCATCCCGCCAGAGGTGTACGCCGTCAACGCAGCGTCTCCGACTCGGTCCAGGGTGTAGACCTTGTCCAGGTGCATGTGGCCGTTGACGAAACTCTCGGTGGCCAGTCCGCCAGCCGCGTCGATCTCCTCAGTGCCGGTGAGGGAGTCTTCTGTTACGGCGGTGATGCGTCCGTCGTCGATGCCGATCTGCCAGCGACCGGCTCGGCCGCGGAGTGTCGCATCCCCGACCACAAGCTCATGCGAAACCATGCGCACTGTCTACTGGCCCAACCAAGCTCGGGCCAACGGCAGATGTTGCCGGTGCCGTGGGCCGCGCCGTGCCTAGCTCTGCCCGCCAGTCGCGGCCCCAGTGCGGAGGTGCTGAGCGGAGATGCCGCGTGCAAGGGGTTGCTTAACAAGCCGGCGTGTGCCCACGATCGCTGAGCAGCGCCGCGCTCGACGTCCGCTGCGACCCGGACTCGCTGTCGGGCTGTTCGTCGCCCATGTCATCGGGGTATGCGCCGATCGCAGTATCGCCCGGCTCGTCGTGAGCCGGTCGTCAAATGTTGTTCGTGGGGCTTACGCCGGTGGCGGGTTAGGCCCGGGTCTCCCCGTGCTGCCATCGGCCAATGCGAGCGCCGCCTCGAGCTGGTTGAGTGCTCTTTGCTGCTGGACGAGTAGCTCTTTGAGCTGACCGATCTGAGCACGTGCCTCGGACAAGGTTGTCGCGGGTTGTTCGGCTGCACGCCGCCGTCGAGGACTCAGGAACTGGTTGGCGAGATAGCCGGTAAGGGTTCCGAAGATGCCGACGCCCAGGACGATGATGATGGCGCCGAGGATTCGCCCGGCTTTGGTGATGGGGTAGTGGTCGCCGTATCCCACGGTCGACATGGTGACCAGGACGTACCACAGCGCGTCGCCCGCGTTGGTCAGATTGGCCCCGGGTTGGTCGCTCTCGAGTCGGACCATCAGCAGGCTGCCGAACTCTAGGACAAGGATCGCGACCAACAGCAACGTGAACAGGGCGGACCCGGCCAGATCCTGTCCCAGGCTGCGCCTCAGGCTGCCCAGTCCTTGCCGTCGGATCAGGCGCCCGACGCGAACGAGGCGGAAGATGCGCAGCAGCTTGGCTTCGGGCAGCGGAAGACTGGCCAGCAGGTCTGCCCAACCGAATCCACCGAGGAAGTAGTGCGCCCGCTCCGGTGAGCGTTTGAGCCGGACCAGGAAGTCGACGAGGAAGATGACGCTCAGCAACAGATCCATGGTGAGCACGACGTCGCGCGCGGCCGAGTGCGTCATCACGATGACCAACACCAGGTTGACCAGCGACAACACCGACAGCGCCGCGATGAAGAGCTCGTACGCCGTACTTCCCAGCTCCGATGAGTCGCTCCTGGAAGCCATCTGACTACCTTCCTGCTGGATTCCGCTTCGCACACTCTTGGACCAGCGGCCTGTTCAGTCAGGGAACTGCCGCCCGCGGGGCCTGTCAACGGCTCTTCGGCCACGGGCGGAACGGCTGCCACGAGCGCGGTTTGGACATCGGGGTTAGTGCCCGGTGTTGCAGGGGCCTGGCGCCGAGCAACAGAATTGCCGTGATCGTCTCAGGCGACCAGGAGGCCGAGATGGCGCAAGAGCTGATTCGTGATGACCTTCCGATCCCGCACCGGCCGTATGCCGGGCCCGTGTACGAGGACGCGAGGGATCCGGCGGCACAGTTCGAGGCGATCGAGCCGTTGCGACCGCCTCCGGGCGCGCCCAATGTTCTGGTCATCCTGCTCGACGATGTCGGCTTCGGCGCCTCCAGCGCGTTCGGTGGCCCCTGCGCGATGCCGACCGCGGAACGGCTGGCTCAGAATGGGCTGAAGCTCAACCGGTTTCACACGACGGCGCTGTGCTCGCCGACGCGTCAGGCGCTGCTGACAGGGCGCAACCACCACACGGTGGGGATGGGCGGGATCACGGAGATCGCGACCTCGGCGCCGGGGTACAACTCGGTCCGCCCCAACACGTGCGCACCGCTGGCACAAGCCCTGAAGCTGAACGGCTATTCGACGGCGCAGTTCGGCAAGTGTCACGAGGTGCCGGTGTGGGAGACCAGTCCCGTCGGCCCGTTCGACGCGTGGCCGACCGGGGGCGGCGGGTTCGAGTACTTCTATGGCTTCGTGGCGGCGGAGACGAACCAGTACTACCCGGCGCTGTACGAGGGGACGACACCGATCGAGCCCCCGAAGACCCCCGAGGAGGGATACCACTTCACCGAGGACATGACCGATCGGGCCCGGTCGTGGATCCGCCAGCAGAAGGCGCTGGCGCCGGACAAGCCGTTCTTCGTCTACTTCGCTCCAGGCGCGGCCCACGCGCCGCACCAGGTGCCGCCGGAGTGGTCGCAGAAGTACCGGGGCCGGTTCGACCAGGGTTGGGACGTGCTGCGCGAAGAAATCCTGGCGCGCCAAAAGGAGCTCGGGGTCGTGCCGCCCGAGACCCGGCTCACGGCCCGGCATGAGGAGATCCCGGCCTGGGCGGACATGCCCGAGGAGCTGAAGCCGGTTCTCGCGCGGCAGATGGAGGTGTATGCCGGGTTCCTCGAGCACACCGACCATCACATCGGGCGACTGATCGACACGCTCGAGGACCTCGGCGTCCTGCAGGACACGCTCGTGTTCTACATCATCGGTGACAACGGCGCGAGCGCCGAGGGAACGGTCCAGGGAACGTTCAGCGAGCTGTTCGTCTTCAACGGGGCCGCTCACCTGGAGACGCCCGAGTTCATGGCGGCCCAGCTCGAGAAGTTCGGCGGCCCAGAGGCGTACAACCACTACGCCGTCGGCTGGGCGCACGCCATGGATACGCCGTACCAGTGGACCAAGCAGGTCGCGTCGCACTGGGGAGGCACTCGCAACGGCACGATCGTGCACTGGCCGGGCGGGGTCCGCTCGCGGGGCGAGGTGCGCCAGCAGTTCCATCACGTGATCGACATCGCGCCGACGGTTCTCGAGGCGGCCGGCATCCCGGAGCCGAAGACCGTCGAAGGGGTGCAGCAGAAGCCCTACGAGGGCGTCAGCATGGTCTACGCGTTCGATGACGAGCAGGCACCGGACCGGCATACGACGCAGTACTTCGAGATGTTCTGCAACCGCGGCATCTACCACGAGGGCTGGGCGGCAGTGACCCGGCACTCGACCCCGTGGGTGCTGACCGGTGAGCTGCCCAGCTTCGAGGACGACGTGTGGGAGCTGTATGACACGTCGGCCGACTGGAGCCAGACCAACGACCTGGCGGCCGAGATGCCGGAAAAGCTGGCCGAGCTGCAGCAGCTGTTCCTGCAGGAGGCCCGCAAGTACAACGTGCTGCCCCTTGATGACCGTCGAGTCGAGCGCTTCAACTCCGATCTGGTCGGGCGACCCACGCTCGTGCGAGGAAACACCCAGCTGCTGTTCGGCGGGATGAGCCGGCTTGGTGAGAACTGCGTGCTCAACATCAAGAACAAGTCCCATTCGGTGACCGCCCAGCTCCAGATCCCAGAAGGTGGGGCCGAGGGCGTGGTCATCTCCCAGGGCGGCGCGTTCGGCGGCTGGAGCCTCTACGTGAAGTCCGGGAAGCCGACCTACCACTACAACTTCCTGGGCCTGCACCGCTTCACCATCGAGGCCGGCACGCAGATTCCTGCCGGAGACCACCAGTTGCGCATGGAGTTCACCTACGACGGCGGCGGCCTGGGCAAGGGCGGCACCGTGACGCTCTACGTGGACGGAGACCGGATCGGAGACGGGCGGGTGGAGGCCACGGTCCCGATCATCTTCTCGGGCGACGAGACCTGCGACGTGGGCTCGGACACGGCCTCACCGGTCTCACCGGACTACACCCCACACGGCAGCCGCTTCAACGGCAAGATCGAGTGGGTACAGCTCGACCTCGCAGAGGTCGAGGACGACGCCGACCGCCTGGTCTTCGCCGACGAGCGACTACGGGTCGCGATGGCCCGGCAGTAGCGTGGCCGGATCCTGATGCGCGCCGTCAGGTGGCAGTCGGGCTCGGGTCGCCGCCTCGACCGAAGCACCCGCCGCTCCGATCAGTGGCGGGCCTTTCCGCAATCCTTTCACGCATCCCAAAGGGCCGCGTAACCGTCCGCCTTTGGACGAGAAACGAGCAGGGAAGACGCGACACGACGAGAACATGAAGAGCGGCATACCGGCACGTCAAGTGCCCTTTGCGGGCACGGACGGGCAGTGACGCTTGATGTGCTCCGAGACTCACTGGGTTCGGGGTTCGAGTCCCTGGCGGCGCACTCATCAGTGCTGGTCACAGCCTCGTCCGTGCCCGAGAGTGCTCGTCACTCTCGGGCTTTCGGCGTCCAGGGCCGCATTACCGTCCGCCTTTGCCACGCAGCAGCGCGACGATGAGCACCAACGCGAACCAACGACCGGGCACTGACGCGAGCCATGAGGTGCAGCCGGTGGCCACGGGAAGCAACGAGAGGTCTGACTCGTAGCGCGAAGGTTCCGGTTCGAACCGAGCGCCAGCCGTGGCCATCGACCACCAGTCCCGCAACGTCAAGCGTCGCACGGCCCGCGGAAGGTGGTTCGGCATCCGAGGTAGCGGGCTGCCCGTCGGGAACCGGTGTCCGCCGGCGACGTGGCGAGCAATTCAGCGAAGAAGCCGTCCCTGCCCCGCATCGTGCGGGCGGCGACCCGCACGTCCCCGCCTCGGGCGCACGCCGAGACAGCCGAGCAGTGTCGTCTTTACGTCTTAGCGATTGAGACACGCCAACTTGGTCGCGCCGCCCAACGGGCAACGCGGCCTACCTCGCCGGCATGTCTCGTCGGCCAACTGTCGCTGGGCCGTCTGTGAGCCCGGAGACTCGACGTCGACGTGCACTCCCACCCAAGTGGCGGACGGCCCGGACACGGGTGTCGACGTACTCCGCGGGCATGCGCCGTCGGCCTCGGACGAGCCGTCCTGGTAGGAGCCGAACCCGGGGATCTGGGACACCTTGAATGCGGAGCCGGTCAACCTGACGAGCTCGTTGAGGGGCGCGACCATGCAGGGGCACACCTGGACGCTGCGGAACGGGACTGTTGAAGGAGATCCACCCATGCCGCGCAGGGTGCGCAGCGGGAGGGGTTAGCGTCGCGGGCTCAGATCAGGGCGGAAGTCATCGCGCCAGGTGCCCCGGCAGGGCACACTCCGGACATGGGAGAGATGCCGGAGACGTTCTGGTGGGACACGCTGTCGAACTCGCTCGCCGGCGTCGTCGGGGGTCTGGTCGTTGTCCTCGTTGGTGGCTACTTCGTGCACCGCAGACGAATCTACGAGGACACCCCTCGGGAGGGCATGGAGGCCGTGAACAACCGACACATGAGATACGGCTTCACCTACGCCTTCCTTTTTCTGCTCATTGGATACGGCTTGGCGATCCTCTTCGGCGCCTCGGGCCTGACTGACTTTCGGACGTTCTTCTTTGTCATCGGGTCCTTGTTCGCGGTCGGTGCCTGCGTCGCCGTGTTCGTGGATCAGATGGCCCACGGGTTCGTCGACTGGACCCGATCCGCAGCGGCGAGCAACACCTCCGCCAGCGAGTCGGACGAGTAGCCGCCCACCAGGGATGACCTCACAGGCGTCGTCTACCGGGATGTCACATTCCATGCGGCATTGACGCGTTGGCTGGCAACGCACACGGCCCGCCTGCGCACCTGACCCGAGGTGGCACGAGCGTTCACATAGGCCCCGCGTCTGCGTGATCAACACGTCAACCGACAGCCATGAGGCGTAGCCAATGCTCGCCGCACCGGCGTGACGGCCACCGCCCGTCGAGCAAGGCCGGATCGCTACTAGGGCGATCTGTCAGAACATGTCGGGATGGGGCTTTGCATCACGTACGATCCCGCCTGTGCGTTCCGACCGGGAACGTCCCCGTCGGAGGTCTCTCGTCCCATGCCACGCACCTCGGTGCGCGCCGCGCTCGTCGCGCTGGTCGCCCTGTCCCTTTCTGGCCTGCCAGTCCTCTCCGCCGCTCCCGCGGCGACGGCTCTCGTCGGCGGGACTGGTGCCGCCGACGTCACGCTCGTATCACCGACGCCCGGGTCCACCGTGGGCGGTGGGTTCACCGCGACCTTCGACGTCGACCTCGGAGCGCAGGACGAGACCACCCTCACCGTCGGCTATGACCGAGCCCTGGTCACCCGCAAGATCACGAGCCCCGAGTGCGCCAGCCCCTGCCGCGTCGACGTGCCGGTGGCGCCGGGTGGCGACTTCGCTCAGCCATCCACGGGCATCGGCTCCTCCCTCGGATACTCGTGGACGACCGCGGCTGGCCTCGAGCAGGCGAGCACGTACGTCTACTACGAGCTCCCGGCCCTCCGGCATACGGTCTTGCGCCAGACCACCGCGACGCCCAACACGTCCGGGTACAGCTCGCTCGTCGTGGACTCGACGGTGACCTTCGTCGTCAACACCGAGCGCAGCACGGTCCAACCCCAGGGCGGGACACCGCTGCCGGGCGAGACGGTGGAGGCCAGGCTAGTACCGATGTCGCCCGCCGCGTGGCCCGACTACGCCACGGTGCTGGACCGGCGGGTGCTCGAGTGGACGTCGACGCCGTCTGGCTACACGACCTCGACAACCTACGACTTCTCGAGCTACCCGGAAGGCACGTACTACCTCGTCACCCGCGGCCGCAGCGCAGAGGGCTGGTACGCGCCCGGGCCGTGGCCCGAGGGCGAGGTCGTGGTGCGGCACGCACCCCCCATGACGCTCGAAGAGAACCCCGAGCCCGAGCTGCTGGGCAAGGGACACACCATGAATGTGACGCTGCGCGGGCCGCTGGCCAGGCAGGTGGGGTACGTCGAGGTCTCCCGCGACGGGGTCGTGGTCAACCCCGGCGACGACACGCAGTGGTGGCCGACGACGCTGACGTCCTCTGACGTTTCCGCGACGCGGCTGGTGGGCCTGGACGCCGCGCCCGCCGGGCACCACACGGTCTCTGCCCGGATGCTCGTGTCGACGTCGCTGGCGGTGCAGGTCGGCAGCCCGGCCACCACGTCCTACGACGTGGTCACGCTCGGCATCCGCGTCACGCCGCAGGTGGCCTTCGTCGGACGTCAGACCACGGTGACCGCGACCGCCGACGCACCGGCAGGCCGGGTCATCAAGTCCATCGATGGGGAGCTGAAGGACCCGACGGACTACCGGACGCTCGGGAGCTGGTGCGTCCCGTGCGGCAGCCCGCATGGAACGGGCAGCGCCTCGTTCACGCCGCGAGCCGCCGGGACCGCTCAGTACACGGTGACAGCCGATGCCGGTGACTGGTACTGGGAGACCGCGACCGGGTCGTTCCCGGTGTACGCGTACCGCCGGGTGTCGGCGATCAGTGCACCGGCCACGCGCTACGGCTCCACACAGAACGTCACCATCCGGCTCACGGATGACCGCGGGTCCGGCCCGGTGGCGTCGCCCGCCGGTGTCGCGCTTAACCTTCAGTTCCGCAAGGCGGGTGCGACCAGCTGGGTGACGGTCGCCTCGGCGAAGACGACGACCGGCGGCGTGGCCGCCCTGTCGTACACCAGCCGCGCCAACGGCCACCTCCGAGTCTCGTACGGGACGCCGGCACCCGGAGTCACCTGGGCGAGCGGCACAACGCCCGTGACCTCGGTCGCCGCTGCTTTCGTGACGAGCGCGCCGACGACGGCGTACCGCTCCCGCACGGTGACCATCAAAGCGTCCAGCTACCCGTACCAGTCCGGCGCGACGGTCTCGCTCCAGACACGCGTCCGTGGCACGACGACCTGGCGGACCGTCAAGACGATCGCGGCGCCCTCCTCGGGTGTCTCATCATTCTCGACGACGTTCTCCGCGCGCGGGACCTACGAGATGCGGATCGCTCGCAGTGGCACCTGGCTCAACGCGGTCGGATACTCGGCGCCGCGGACGATCGCCATCTCCTGATCAAGGGTGCTGCGTCCGGTCGGGGGTGGACGTTCTTGGCTGAAGGCAGCTTCCGGCGGGTGCCGCGCCCGGATCGTTGACGCCTTCGCCGTTCAGACCTTTGCGCGTCGGAAACTGGCGGCGATCGCGTCGCTCATGGTGGCGAAGCACTGCTCCGGGCTGGTGATCAGGTAGTACCGGTCGCCCGGCTCGTGCGCGATCATCGACGACTCGTTGCCCTTGACCGGCCGCGCCTGCGGACACGGGTACTTGTCCCCGGCCAGCGGCCACTGGATGGCCGGTGCGGATGCCGAGCCGGTTCCGCTGCCGGAGCCGCCCGGCGCCTCGGCCGTGCACCTGGCCGATGGGCTGGCGGCGTCGGCGCGGATGTAGGCGGCCTCGCGGGTGTGCTCGCCGTAGCCGTCGCGGGAGTCGTAGCGGGCAACGGCATACCCCTGCTTGATCTGGCGCAGGCCCGCATCGACGCCGTTGACGTCGACGTAGCGCAGCAGCCGCCCGTACTTGTCGATGTCGTCTCTGGCGCCGGGCGTCAGGGGTGACGCGCTGGCCCCCGATGGTGCCTCACGGTTGGTCAACCTCGCGAGACAGGAGCGGTCGTCCAGTTAGATGGTCCTTTGCAGCGGGTGAACGTGCCAACGGCCCCCGGGATATTGCTCTAGTCCGACCGGCCGGGGACGTGTCCGCGCCGCTGTTTCTGCGAAATCCGTGACGGTCGCCCTGCCCGCTGCGGCTTGCTCATGAGACAAGAATAGATGTCTCAACCAACAGGCCGTCTTGCCGGTTTGGGTTCCATCTCACGTGGATGGCGGGTCGCTGGCTGCAGAGCGGCTTGGTGATCATCGCCTCCCTCGCCACGATCGACGAGACGGTCGAGACGTTCTCCGTGCCCAGAAGGACGCCGTGTTTGCGGACGTGATCGGAGTGGACTTCGTCATCGACGAGGCGATGACCGTCCGAGAACATAGGGCCGGGTCTCCGCGGTCACTTGGTCCAAGGCCGAGGCCACCTCGATGACCATGGCCCGGACCCCTGCGTTCGCGCTGCGTCAACTCGACGCCCTCGCGAGTAAGTGGATCACAAGGCCAAGACCGATTCGCACCATGTGAAACGGGTGCTTCAGTACCCTTTTCGGGAAAGGGGCTCGACCGGGGACGGAGCGACGACATGCTGCAACTGCTGGTGGATGTCGTCCGGCCGCCTGGTCGGATCACTCCTGTACGCCTTCGCGGAATCCCCAAGGCCGGCGAGCGCGGCCTCGACGGGACGACCGGCGTCCTACCCTGTCGAGCGCCCGAGGAGTAGTCGATGGCTGACGACACGAGCTCGACCGCCTCGACGAGCGAGGCCGCGACCGTCGTCGACGACGCGCTCCACGCGGCCGAGGGCACGAGGACCGCCTCGCGCTGGCTGGCCTTGGCGCTCGGTGCCATCCCGTCGCTGGCGGTCCTCGGCGCGGTCCTCCGCAGTCCCGGCGACGCCGGCTTCAACGGGTGGCTGCTGGGCATCGGCGTGATCCTCGCGGCGACCGGCGCCCTGATCGGGGTGCTCGGGTTCGCGCGAGTCGTCGCGCCGGTGGGCCTGGAGGAGAGCAAGGTGCGAGAGAAGGTCCAGCTCTCCCGCCTGCCGGCGGTGACCATCCCCGACTGGATCCAGCTCGACAACGAGCTGGAGGGCGCGCGTAAGAGCCTGATCGACGCCGAGGAGCGTTCCGAAACCCGGGCTGAAGCAGCGACTGAGCTGAAGGTGGAGGCGCAGGGCCTGGCCGCGATCGCCGAGGAGTCCGAGGCGCTGGCGAAGGCGTCGCCGGACGACGGGGCACAGGGACGTCGCGCGGCCGAGGCGCGCCACACTGCCTCGCTCAAAGAGCGCGAGGCCGTGGCGGCGGAGGCGCGGGCGACCGCAAGCGCGGGACGCGTCGACACCTGGAGGCAGCAGGTGGCTCGCCGGCTCGCAGTTCGCGAGCAGGCCTACCTGCTGGCCGCCTCGGACGAGGTGCGCAGACGATATCTGGCGGCGCAATGGGCTGCTGGGTTCGCCGTCGTGTTCATCGCCTCGGGGGTCATCTGCCTTGCCCTCGCGCCTAACCCGAAACCCCCGGACAGTGCGAACGTCAGTCTGGTCACGCTCACTCTCAACAGTGCGGGCAAGTCTGCCCTGGGGTGCAAGGCGAGCAGCGTCCAGGCTCTTCGGACGGGCGGCACCGCCGACGCGCCCACGGTGATCACACTGCCGCAGCAAGGATGTCCGTCGAAAAGCCTGACCTTCACCACCGCCACACCGGTCGGCTACGGCACCGTCTCGACGCCGAAGTGACTCTCGCGAGGTCAGACGACGAGCACTCGGATGGACTCGACCGCGGCCGCCTGAACAGTCCGGGCAGACCGTTCACGGACGTTCCTTGCGCCCCTCCTGGAGCGAGCGGATCATCTCGGCGATGCGGATCGGACGCTGGTCCGGGAGGGGCGTAAGGAACGTCCGGTGCGAGGTCCACTCGTTGAGGCCCCTCAGGCTGGAGAACAACCTCGACATCAGCGCCGGCGCGCAACGGGTCACACGTCCACGCCGGACCGAGTGCCAGGACGGGACCGGCTTCGCGCTTCTCGATGACACCGCGCATGAAGCGGCTGGCCACTGATCCGGTGACCCGATGGCGCGGCTTGGGTCCTGCGTCAGCGGCGGGCGGCGACGATCGTGGCCACGATGACGAGCTTGGCGAGCCAGTCCGCGGCGTGGATCGCGGCAAGTCGCCAAGGCACGTTCTCGTGCAACACGGAGCCGCTGAGGATGACGAACGGGAAGCCGACCCACAGCAGCAGGCCGAGCGCTGCGCCGCCCGCGGCGGAGTCGATGCCGAGCCGTAGGACGAGAATGGTCACGGCGACGACGACGCCGAGGGTGCGGAGCAGCTCGAGCGCCACCTCTGCCGCGGAAGGCCGGCTCCCCGTGGCGTAGGCAGGCGAGAGCGCCGCGAGCCGGCGGCCCTGAGCCGCGTACCACGAGAAGCTGGCGACGAAGGCGGCGACGGTGGCGATGAGGACGCTCACGAAAGTGTTCATGGTGCTACTCCTCACGGGATGGGTCGGTCACCAACTACACGAACGGCGCGGACCCGGATCGACAACGTCGGGTGGCCATCGTCGGGTGGGGTCGTCATCGTCGGTCCGTCCTCGGTCCGTATGCCGTAGGCCTGCCGTCGGCGTCCGCCGCCCCCTATGCCGTGTGGTCAGCGGGTGCGGTCACCGGGGACTCGCTTCTGAGTGAAGGCGGCCAGCCCCTCGGCCATGTCCTCACTCGCGATCAGCTCGTCGATCACGCTGCCGTCCGCTTGTGCCTAGCAACGGGGCGACGACGGGCACCATCGGGCAGCAACCATCCCGCACCGATGCTGCCTGTCCGCCTTCACCGAGCGGTGGCGGGTGGTGACTCGCGGTGTGACTCGGATCGCGAAGGTTCAGGTTCGATGCTCGGGAGCCTCGCGAAGGGGCGGGCGATGCTGCCGGCACCTCGCGTCTGGCCCATGGCGCCGGCCAGCCGGTGCGCTGTCTGGAAGCGTCCTCTCGACGAGACGCCGGCTCCGGGTCAGCGGCCCAGCTCGGCGAGCAGGCGGTCGCCTCGTTCGACGAGGGGGTCCCGGTCCGCCGGCTGAGCGACGTCCCGCTTGACGTCGTCGAGCAGCACACGGACGAAGTCTCGCAACGAGCCGAGCCGTGGCCCCGTGCACAAGGTTCCCAGGTCTCGCGCCACGCGAAGCAGAGCGAGCACCACACGCGGCTCGGAGTGTCCGAACCTGCGCACCTGACCCAGCCCGAGGTCGATGAAGTACGCCCAGTCCCGACCCAGAACATGGACCCGAACCGTGCCCTTGACGTCGGCCAGGCTCTCGCTTCCCAACGGCCGCGTCGCCAGAGCGGCGAGTATCACCGAGAGGTGGTCGACCGCCTGGACCGCCGTGTACGGGTCGTTGACCGCCGGCGACAGCGCCTTGGATGCGATGTCGGCTAGCTGGCGCACACCGAAGGCGACGTCCTGCTCGGCCGTGCGCTCGAACCCGAGCCGCACGCCCTGGGCGAGGCCGACCCCCAGTTCTCGGATCGCGTCCGTGCTCAGCTCGGGAGCCCCGGCGGCTAAGCTCCAGGCCCACGCCAACGGAGTTCCGACGATGACGTGCTCGCCGATCATCGGCACCAGCGCGACGAAGGCCTCATGCTCGGCCGCAACCTCCACCAGCGTCTCGAGGTGGATTGTCTGCACATAGCCGGACTCCTGCGCCAGCAACGGGACCCCAGACGACGGGACGCCGGGCTGACGCATCGTGTCATCGCCCCGCGCCATCGAGTCGCGCACCACGTGCAGCGTGTCCTCCTCGACGTCGACCATCACCTGGTCGATCTGGATCGAGTGTGCGAGGTGGTGCACGAAGAAGACGAGCATGATCATGCTCACGAAGAAGAGCAACAGTGCGCCGCTCACGGCGAGGCGCGGGTAGTCGGTCGTCCGCTGCCCGCTCGAGATCCCGACCGTGTAAAGCCCCGCTGTGCTGTACGCGAAGGTCGCCACGAAGCTGCTCAGGGTCACCTGGTTGACAAGGTCACGCAGGAAGTTGCGCAGGAGCCGGGGACTGAACTGGGTCGAGGCCAGCTGCAGCGCGACGACGGTCAGGCCGAGCACCAGAGCGATGACAGTGACCATCGTGCTGGCGATCCCGATCAGTAGGGTGCGGGCGTCGTCCGCCGTGCCTTGGAAGACCAGCCTCGCGAGGCCAGAGCTCGCGTCGATCGTGATGCTCGAAAGCGCCGAGCCCAAGATGAGGGCGAGGACCACCGCCAACGTCGGCATCGCCCACAGCGCCCCACGGAGGTACTCCATCGCGGCTTCGCGCCTCATCAGCGCCTCCTTGCACGGTCGGCATTCCAGGGCCTGTCGTTGCATCATCGACCCAACCACCGGGAAACGGCGACGACCGCGTCACGTCTGCCGGCCTTCGCCCCGCCGAGCCCTTCTAGTTCGGGGACATGACACGTACCCACGGCGATGCAGGAACCGGCCGGCGTCGCGGTGCCTATGCTCGCAGGATGAAGTGGCACCTGCCCGCTGGGCACACCGTGACCGGGTGGGACTTGCTGATGCTGGCCGTTGCGGCAACGGCAGTGTTCGGACTCCTGATGCAATGGTTGATCTCCATGGTCTCCTGAGCTGTCGTCGGCTCGCGGCGATCGGCCGCCGAAGGCGCGACCCCAGCGGGTCTCTGACTCATGCTCCTTCGAAGCGGGCCTGGTGCGTGATTCCACCAGCGTGTCGGAGCTAGAGTTGACTCGGTGTGCCGGGAAGGCTGGTCGGCGGTTTCTGACCCGACCCTCATGCCCACGCCAGGAGTCCGTTGACCGAGACTGAGCGCTTCGCACTCGAAGTCCTGCTGGCGAGCGTGGCCGCGCTCGTCGCCGTGCTGATGAACCGGGTCACCGAACGGATCCGGATTCCTGCTCCGCTTCTGATGCTGGCGGGTGCGGCTGTCGTTGCCGCCTTGGCTCCTTTCCTGGCGATCTCGGATGTGGTCGTGGTCGCAGAGGTCGTCACGATCGCCTTGGTGCTCATCCTGTTCGAGGGCGGCATGCACATCGGCTTGCGGCGCTTGCGGGCCGCAGCCCGCCCCATCGGCGTGGTTGGAGTGGCAGGCACGTTCCTGACCGCAGGAGCCGGCGCGGCCCTGCTGCACGTCGCCTTCGGAATGGACTGGTACGTCGCGCTACTCGTCGCGACGGCGGTGGCGCCGACCGATCCCGCGGTTGTCTTCTCGGTCCTGGGCAGGCGGGAGATCCGGGGACGCAGCGGCACGATCCTGGAGGGCGAGTCGGGCGCCAACGACCCGGTCGGCATCGCGCTCATGACCAGTCTGCTTGCGGCAGGTGCTCTGACCTGGGCCTCGGTAGGTCAGGTGGCCGTGCAGTTTCTCCTTCAGATGGCCGTGGGCCTTGCTGTGGGGGTCATCGGGGGTCGGGCCCTGTTGTGGTTCATGCGTCGAGTGCCACTGCCCAACGAGGCCCTTTATCCCCTGCGCACCACCTTCGTCGCGATGCTCATCTACGGGGTCGGCACCGTGGCCCACGGCTCCGGGTTCCTCGCCGTGTTCGTGGCCGGCATCGTCATCGGGGACCCGGGCGCGCCGTACAAGCACGAGATCCAACGCTTCCACTCCGCCCTGGCAAGCCTCGGGGAGATTGTTGCCTTCCTCGTGCTGGGGCTCACGGTCGACCTCAGCGTCCTGACGTCGGTTGACGTCTGGGCACCGGGCCTCGTGTTGGGGGCAGGTCTTGCGGTGCTGATCCGGCCCGGCGTTGTCGGGGTCTGCCTCATCCCGGCGAAACTACGGTCGAACGAACTGGTGTTCATCATGCTCGCCGGTCTGAAGGGTGCGGTTCCGATCCTCCTAGGCGAGCTGCTGCGCGCCGCCCATGTCCCGCAAGCTGAACGGCTTTACGGCATCGTCGTTGTGGTCGTCGTGTTCTCGGTTCTCGTCCAGGGCAGCCTGGTGCCCACCATGGTGCGCCGGCTCCGTCTCCCAACGCGCATGATCGAGCCCGAGCCGTGGGCTCTGGGTGTGCGTCTTCGGGCCGAGCCCGACGGCGTTCACCGACTGCGGGTCGGGCCCGGGACGCGAGCAGCTGGCAGGACGATCGCCGACATCGTGGACGAGATCGGGGACATGTGGGTGAGCATCGTGGTGCGCGACAGGGTCCTCGTGACGGTCCGCGGCGACACACAGCTGCAGGTAGGAGACGAAGTTGTGGTTCTGGCCGACCCTGAGCTTCACGACCAGCTGGTCGCGACATTTGAAGCAGGGCCGTGACCAGGCTCGCTCACATGCCGCTTGAGCCGGGCGGCCACCCGGGCTGTCCGCGGCAGGTGTCGTAGTGTCGCCAAGAATGGACCGCGATCGGGGAACGTGCCTGGGGCACGGCGGGATTGGCCGACCGGGTCGTGCCCCATAGCGAGCCAGTCCTCGACAGGTTGTTGTCGCTCTCGGGCTTTCGGCGCCCAGGGCACGCCTACCGTCAGCCTGTGCGCGGAGGCACAAACGTCGGCGACTGCCTGGTCAGACCTGAGATAGCCCAGGCCCTCTGAGCCGAGCTCTCGATGAACACGACTTTGTGCCGAACTTGACCGGATCGCACCATCTGAAGCGCCTCACTCATTCGCTTGTGGAGCCGGCTCGAGCCTGCCGGTCGCCCATGCCTGCTCGATCCGCCGCAGTCCCGCGGGGAACGGCATACGTGACGCGAGATCGTATGCCGCGGCGAACTCGTCCGCTGCCTGGTCGGCCAGACCGAGCGCGCCAAGAGCGGCCGCGTGCGCGGTCCGCGCTTCCACCTCCGTGAGGCACTCCCCCACGGCTTGGGCGTCGACGATCACGGCACGCGCGGTGGTGGCCGCGACCTCGGCCCGGCCCGCCGCGAGGTGCGCCCATGCACCGATCGCCCCGGTGGCCAGGCCCGGCACGTCGCCGAGCACGGCCAGCGCTTCGTCGGGAAGCGACGCGCGGACCAGCCACTCCGCCTTTGCGACCCGCGCCTCGCGTTCGGCCTGCTTGTCCTTCCGGGTCGAGGCCACCTCGAGGGCCGCGTCCAGCAGCTCGCCGGGGTCGCCCGAGCCAGTGCGCATGCGTACTCGCGCGAGCGCCACCTGCGCGTACGCGGTAGACAGGTCCGGCCCCGACCGCGACGAGTCCACGGCGCTCCGAGCCAGCGTCTCGGCCGCCTCGGCCTCGTCGAGCAGCAGGTGGAGCTCGGCAAGGTTGGCCTGCTCGAACGCGACGCCGACCGGGTCACCCGAATGCTCCGCCAGCTCGAGTGCCCGGTGACCGGTCTCCAGCGCCTCACGCAGCCGACCGGACCGTCGCGACTGCTCGCGCTGCACGGACAGCACCGACGCGAGCACCAGCGGGTCCCCGAATGCCTCGGCGTGAGGAAGGGCCTCGTTGGCGACCGGCCCCGCCTCGCCGAACCGCCCGTCGAGCGCGAGGGACGCGGCCTGGTACTGCAGGGCCCTCGCGACAAGACCGCGTCGCTTCGGCCCGGCGACCCGTTCTGCGTGGGCGCGCGCGAGGCGGGCGGCCTCCACACCCTGTGCGTACCGACCGACCACGAGGCACAGCAGCGCACCGCTCAGGTGGTGCACCGTTGCGGCCAGGGCCGAGGTCGCGTCGGTCGGCTGATCGGCCGCGAGCACGGTGGCCGCGTCGTCGACGACCCCCGACCGGATCAGCACATCCGCGAGGCGCGCCGTGGCCAGCACCACGCCGTCCTCGTCACCGCGGCGCCGAAGATCCTCCGCCGCCTCGCGCAGCACGCGAGCGGCCTCCTCGTACCGTCCCATCCGCTGGAGCACGTCGCTGTGGTCGATGCGTGCCCACGCCGCCTCGACGGCCGCGGTGTCCAGCCGATCCGTCAGCTCGGAGTAGTAGTGGTCCGCGGCATCGTTGGCGCACAACGCGGCAGCACGCTCCGCCGCTTGGCGCAGGTATGCCGTGGCGCGCGGATCGTCGGCCCGCGCCAGGTGCGCGGCGAGGGTGTCCACGGCATCCGGGCGCCGGCGCAGGACGGCGTCGGCGTACGCGGCGTGGAGCAGACGCTTGCGGGCGACCGAGATCTGCTCGTAGCACGTCATCCGTACGAGTGGGTGGTCGAAGACGAGGCCCGCGACGGGCCTGCCGTCGATGACCACGTCTCGCTCGGCGAGGACCGTGCCCGACACGGCGTCGTCTGCGGCGGCCGTCGCCTCGGCCACCGACAGCGCCGGGTGCAGCCCTTCCGCAGCGACCTCGAGCACCTCGGACAGGGCGGCGTCGCCTCCGGCCACCGCAGCGACCTCGACGATCCGGCGCGTCGCGGGGGCCAGCCGGGCGAGCCGCGCCGACACGAGCTGCCGAACGCCGGGCGGGGTGTGCGGGTCGCCGTCGGGCTCGTCGCTGCGCCGGGCGAGCTCCGTCGCGAAGAGCGGGTTCCCCAGGGAGAGCTCCCACACCTCGTCGGGGACGCCGTCCGTCGGGAGCGCCCGTACGTCCGCGGCGAGGGCCTCGCAGTCCTGGCGACTCAACCGCCCGATGGCGACACGGCCCGCGAGACCGTCGCGGAGCAGTGACTCGAGCACCATCCGGCGTGGGTCCGACTCGGCGAGCTCGTCGTCGCGGTAGGCGACGGCGAACGTCCACGCGGGATGGTCCCCCGCAGCCGCGCGTCGCGCCAGATGGCTCAACAGCTGGAAGGAGCCGAGGTCGGCACCGTGCATGTCGTCGAGGACGACGTGGACCGGCACCGCATTCGACAGGTCCGCCAGGAAGCCGGCGGCCGCCCGGAACAACCGCTGCCGCTCGTCCTCCGGGCTGCGCGCGGCGTCGGCGCCCGCGTAGCCGAGGGTCGGCAGAACCGCCGCCAGCTCCGGGTACTCGCCTCCAATCCGGGCCCGCTCCACCGACGGGCGGTCCGCGAGCCACCCGTCGAGCGCCTCCACGAACGCGCCGTACGGCGTGTGCCCCTCGGCGTCGTGGCCGGCACCCCACAGGACCGCAGTGCCTGCTCCGGCCCGAAGTCGGGCCGCCTCGGTGACGAGCCTCGTCTTGCCGAGACCGGCCTCACCGCCGACCAGACGGACCCGCGGAGCGGCGACGTCGAGCATCGCAGTCACCGCCTCGTCGCGGCCGCGAAGTGGCGACGCGGGTGGCTGGCGCAGCGCCGGCGGCGGCACGAGATCGTCCTCCGATGCCCGGACCGAGCCGCCACCGGGCGACTCGAGCACCAGCGCGTGCAGGCGCTCGGTGTCGGGACCCGGACGGATGCCCAGCTCGGAGTCGAGGACGTCGCGGCACGCGTGGTACTGGCGGATGGCCTGACGGCGCAGCCCCTGCTCCAGGTACGCGCGCATCAGCAGCTGGTGGGCGCGCTCGTCGGTCGGGTTGTCGGCGAGCACGTCACGCGCGACGGCGGCCGCCTCGTCGGGGAGCACGTCGCCGAGCAGGGCGTCCGCCAGGGCGAGTCTGAGACGTTCCACGAGGACGACGAGCCGGTCGCGGCAGGCACTGGCCCACACGGCATACCGGTCCTCCGGCAGCAGCTCCCCGGTGAACGCATCGAGGGCTTCGGCCAGGTCGGCGGTGCTGCCCGTCTGGAGTGCCGCCCGGGCGAGACGCTCGGCGTGGTCGGTGTCGATCCAGACGGTGTCGGGCTCCAGCCGGAGCATGGCCCCGTCGGTTGTCAGGTAGGCCGACGGCGCTCGCGCAGCGAGCTCCGGCTCGAGCGCCCGACGCGCGGCGTGCAGGGCCACCCGAAGGCTCCGGATGCCCGACTCGGGGTCGGCCTCCGGCCAGCAGGCCGCCATGGCCTCCTCGCGATGGAGCTGGTGGTCGGGCGCGACCGCGAGCATCTTGACCAGCGCCTGGGCGCTCGGCCGCGTCCACCGCTCGGCGAGCGGCGGGCCGGAGTCGCGGACGGCCCGGAAGCCGCCGAGGAGCTGCAGCCGGAGCAGCGGCGGACGTATGCCGAGGGCACCCCTGTCCGGTCGCGCCCTCGTCATGGGCGAACAGTAGACCCCCGGCAACGCACCCGCCCCCCGGCGCCGTGGCGTCGGAAGGCGGGTGCGCGCCCCCTCAGGTCGTGGGACCGGTCAGGACGGGTCCAGGGTGAACACGGTCAGCGAGCGGATCGCCGTGTAGGGGACCGAGTAGCCCCCACCCTCGAGGCCGGCCATGCGGTCGGTGCCCGAATCGTCGAAGTTCAGCGAAACAAGCTCGTCCTTGCCGTCCCCGTCGAGGTCGCCCACCACCATCTCGCGGTTGCCGCCGAGGTTCCTGCCGTATGCCGGGGGGATGCTCGTCGACGACGTCACGATCGCGGGGTCGAACAGCTGGAAGAACGCCGCCCCGCTGGTGAGCAGGTACCGGACACCGTTGGGGCCCGTGGCGAACGCCGCGTTCTCCATCTGGGCCGTCGTCGAGGCCCTGAAGTCGGCGCCGTTGGCGCCGTATAGGCGGATCGACGCCGTGCTGCCCATGTACAGGCCTTCCGGGCCGGTGAACCAGCTGCCGAGCGTCCACGGGCCACCCGCGGTGCCGGTGTGGAGCACCTGGCCGGTGCGCCCGTCACGGATCTCGACGTAGGTGGTCACGACCTTGGTCGCCGCGTTCTGGACGAACCACGTGTAGACCACTGCGTGCCCGTCCGCGTAGGGGATCGCCGGCGACGCGAAGGTCGCGCCGCGCATCGGGATCCCGACCACCGGGCCCGGGGCTCCCTCGGGTGCCGGGTCGACGGTCCAGGCGACGGTGCCGTCGGCCTTGAGGGCGACGCCGCCTGCGGGGCGCGGCTGGGTAGGGTTCCCCACGCGGTTGGTGTACTCGGCGTAGACCTGCCCGTCGGCGACGGTGGCCTCGCCGAAGATCACGCTGCCGGCGGCTGCCGGGGCGGCATACTCCCATCGCTTCTTGCCGTCGACACCGTAGACGCGCACCTTGTCGGTCGGCACGACGATCTCGGCCCTGCCGTCGCCGTCGAGGTCCGCCGCCGCCACGGTCCAGACGTACTGTCCGAGGCCGTCGATCGTCGCCAGCGCCTTCCCGGTGCGGGAGTCAAGGGCCACCACGGCCGTGTCGGCGGCGACGACGAGGTCCTCGCGGCCGTCGCCGTTGACGTCGGCCTTGACGATCTTGTGGATCTGGCCCGGGGCCGTGGCCTGCCACAGCAGCTTCGGCGAACCGGCGAGCAGCGAGGCTCCGTCGTAGGCGTAGACCCCGTGCGACTGGCCGCCCGCGACGACGTCCTTCGTGCCGTCGCCGTTGACGTCGATGACCACACCGGAGGAGAGGACGCTCTGGAGCGGCGTCACGGACTCCTGCTTGCCGCTGCCCAGGTTGTAGGTACGGATGTTCTGGTCGGTGTCGACCGTGCGCAGCCGCCACCCGTTGTCCTTCAGGTACGCCTGGGCCCAGGCCTGGGACGCCACGACCCCGCGCTGCTCCCACTTCACCGCGCCGTTGTTGCCGGCTAGGGCCGCCAGCCGCGCGTATCGGGTCACGCTGCGGTTGTCGGCGCCGGACGCCGACCTGTCGTCCGTGTAGTCCGCGACGATGGTGCTGTTCACCGCGGTCAGGCCCCACGCGGTCGCGCCGTCCCTGCTCCAGTCGGGGTCCCGTTTGACCGTGCGCGACCACAGCACCGAGGCGGTGCTGCCGTCGAGGGCGCGGATGGTGTTCGCGTTGACGAACAGGCTCGGGTCGAGCGTGTCCTCGCTGACCGCGTACTCCGGCTTGGTGTCCCCCTGCACGTCACCGACCTCGAGGTCGATCGGCAGCGCGTTGATCCGGGAGTCGAACACGGTGCGGGTGCCGTCGGCGATGGAGTAGGCCGCGATCTCGTACCGCACGCCCTCGTTCGGGTCGGACTGCTCCATGGCGACCAGGCGTCCGCGGGACGAGTCGAGCTGGAGCTGGCGCGAGTACAGCCGGTTGGCGCTCTGCCACCTCACGCTCCCGTCTGCGGTGTCGAGCACCAGTGTGTGACCCTCGGGCACGGGGGCCGCAGTGGTCCTCCGGACGTTCCACGACGCGGCGAGCAGGCCGCCGCCCAGTGGCTTCAGGCTCGCCCACCCGGCGGTGTTCGCCTTGGTCTTGCCGGTGTCGTAGGTCCACGTGCTCGACGGGGTGAGGGCGCCGTTCGCGTAGTCGAAGCGGACGCCGGTGAGGGTCACCTTCGAGGTGGCGGGGGCGTTCAGGTTGAACGTCGGGCTGTCGGCCATCACCAGGGTCTTGCCGACGACGGTGATGTTGTAGACGCCGGGGTACACGTTGCTCCAGAGCGTCTTGCCCGTGGCACCGTCAAGCACCGTGACGAAGGTGCCGGTGGGCAGCGGGTAGCCGGCCTTGACGAACGGGCGGAACGGGAAGGTGCCGACGTCGGCCGTGAACACCACGTCCGGCACCCCGTCGCCAGTCAGGTCGCCGGTCGCGTAGCCGTTGTCGGACGCCGGAGTGAAGGGCCCGACGGCGTTGAAGCCCATGACGATTCGGGCCGGGTAGGGCTCCGGCGAGAAGCGCGGCGAGGCGACCGGGAGGTTCCACTCCTGGTAGAAGGAGGTGTTGGTCCGCTCCCACGCCAGCTTCCCGTCCGGGGTGCGCCGCGAGATGTTGCCGAGGGCGTGGAGGGTGAAGTAGTCACCCGCGGGGTCGGCCACCGGAACGGTGACGGCCATGCCCTGCGCGCCCTCGACCGCGCCGCGCACGTTGGCCTTGAGGGCAGGGACCGCATCGAGGGACGCCTGGCTGCTTCCATCGCCGGTCGTCGTGCCCGTGCCCGTGCCCGTGTCCGTGCCCGTGTCAGCACCCGTGGTGGCTGTGTCGGTGCCGGCCATGGTGTCCGCGCCGTTGGTCGGCGAGGCGCCCTGCGGGTCGTAGGTCCGGTCGGCGAGGTCGCCGTACGGGTCGAGCTGCAGGCGGGCTGCGAGCTCCTGGGTCTGGGTGTCGGTCAGGACAAGCAGGTCGCCGTCGTCGGCGGTGGCCGCCGACGGGGACAGGCCGAACGCGAGCCCCGCGGCGACGAGGGCGCAGGCCAGGCCGGTGGTTCTGGTCTTGTTCATGAGGTTGCCTTCTGCGAGAAGCGGATTGCCGAGCCGTCGGTCAGGACGGTCTGGTTGAAGGAGTACTGGAGGGCGTCGCTGCCGGCCTGGTTCTCCATGCCGACGGTCGCCGAACCGCCCAGCTCCAGCGCGTTCCCCGCGATGTCCTTGTACTGCAAGGTGATCGCGCCGGTTGCCTCGTCGAACACGGCCTCGAAGGAGACGCGGACGGACGTGTCGGCCGCAAACGCCGCGTTGTTCCACACGATCGCGAAGCGGCGGGAACCGACGGTGCCGCTCGTGGTCGTCTGGACGCTCGACTTCTTGTCGAGGACAAGGTCGTCCCAGAGAACCGCGAGAATGCCGTTCGGCTGGGCTGCGGCAGGAAGCGCCGTGTTCGAGTAGTCGCCGAGGCGCGGCTGGAGGAAGTTGACCAGACCGTTCGTGGTGACCGACGCGCTGGTGTACGAGACGCCGTAGTACTTCACGGGGAACGGCAGGGCGACCGTCGCGGCGTCCTCGTCTCCGCTGATGGAGACCTTGGACGACCCGTTGACCCAGGAGTACGTGGCCGGGGCGCAGCTGACAGTGCCGCCGGCATCAGTGCGGTTCGGCACCTGGGCCGTGGTGCTCTCGTCACCGTCGACCGTCAGGGCACCGGCATACACGCCGTTGCAGAGCACCGGAGCGGCGGGACGCGCGTTGAGGGTGAACGACCCCTCGGCGACGTCGGGGAAGGTGAACCTGCCCTGCGTGTCGGTGGCCACCTCGGGAAGCGGCGTGCCCGCAATCGAGACGGCGGCCTTGGCCAGCGGCTTGCCGGTGACGTCGAGCACCGTCCCGGTGACGCTGTGGTGGGCAACCGGGTCGAGCCCGAAGTCCTTCGTGGTGTCGCCACCCGTCACGACGGCATACCCGGACTCGTCGAGGTTCGCGTAGCCGTAGCCGCTCAGGAAGAACGAGTAGGTGCCGGCCGGGAGGACCAGACGGTAGGACCCGTCGGCGGCCGTGGTGACCGTCCGAGTGGTGGTCTCGCCCGACGCAGTCACCGCGATGTTGGCGGCTGCGGCGCCCGACACCTTGTCGGCCACGTGTCCGGTGATGACGGCTGCGGTGTGCGGCGCTGCGTCGACGGCCGCGAGGATGTCGAGCTTGCCCTCACCCCAGACGTTGTTGACATCCGCGGTGCCGCCGCAGTGCGTGTCATCCACGTTGCGTGCGGCCCGGTTGAGCAGCGCACGCGTGGCGTCGATGTTGCCGATCAGCGACGGGGCCTCGGACCACAGGAGCGCCACGGCGCCCGCGACGTGCGGCGTCGCCATCGACGTGCCGTTGAGGTTGCGGTAGGTGTTGTTCGGGAACGCAGAGCGGACGTTGACGCCCGGCGCCGAGATGTTCGGCTTCATCGACCCGTCGACGAGCGAGGGACCAAAGCCCGAGAACGACGCGATCACACCGTTCTGGTCGTAGGCGCCGACGCCGTACGACGGAGCCTGGGAGCCGGGAGCGTGCGCGGTGGAGCAGGTATGGCCGTCACCGTCGTTGCCGGCGGCGAAGGCCTCGAAGATCCCGGCCGCGTTCCACGCCTCGACGATGTCCTGGTAGAAGGTCGTGTCGCCGCCGCCCCAGGAGTTGTTGACGATGTCCGGCGCCAGGTCCGGGCGCGGGTTCTGGCCGTTGTGGTCGGTCGGAGCCAGGATCCACTGGCCCGACTTGAGCAGCGAGCTGTCGGAGCAGCTCGCTGCCTCGCAGCCCTTGGCCGCGATCCACCTGGCGCCCGGCGCGACGCCGATGCCGCCCTGGCCGACCATGGTGCCCATGGTGTGCGTGCCGTGGCCGTTGTTGTCGCACGGGAAGCCACCGGAGGTCGCGCACTGGCCGGTCGGGTCGAACCAGTTGTAGTCGTTGGAGAAGGCGCCGTTGCCGAGGTTGCCGCGGTAGGTCCCCACGAGAGCCGGGTGGTTGTACTGCACGCCGGAGTCGACGTTGGCGATGACGATGCCCTCGCCGGTGGTGCCGTACTGGGACCAGACCTGGTCCGCCTTGATGTCGGCGACACCCCACTCGGGGGTCACGGCCGCGAGGCCTGCCGCGGGTGCGGCGGCAGCCGCGGGTGCCGCGGTGGCCTCGACCCCGTCCAATGCGTAGTGGTGCTCGGAGACGATGCTCGCGACGTCCGGCCGAGCCGCCAGGGCGTCGACGAGGCCGGGGTCGGCGGAGGTGACCTCCAGCGCGTTGGCGATCCAGTACGACTGGTACCCGACCTTCTCCTTGTCCAGGTAGGACCGCAGTGACCTTTGGCTCGATGCGGCGTTGGCGCGCAGCGCGGCGTATGCCGCGGTCGCCTTCTCCGCATGGCCGTGGCCGGCCTTGGCACCCGACAGGTCGGCCTTCTGCTTGAGCACGACGAAGAAGGTCGAGCTTCGGCCGGCATCGGTGAGCTGTGTGACGGTGGGATCGACGTGGGCTCCGCCGGTCTCGGCGGTGGCGAGGGCCGTGGCGGCTGGCGCCGACCCGGCAAGCACCGCGACGGCCGCTGCGGCCGCCCACGGCACCGTCCGGCGCCGGGCGCTACTGAACAGATGCATGGGGGTGTTCTTCCTTCGGTGGACGATGCGAGCAGGGATCTGCCCCGCGGTGGTCCCGGTGTGGCTTCGGGCACGGTTTCGATCTCGCCGGCGAGGCTAGGTGGGCGCCGTTACTGGCGAATTACCGAGAGCTCGGGTCCGGCTGCGGTGGAGCCCGAGCGGTCCTGCACGACGCCAGGTCACACGCGCGCTGCGGGCATCGCGTGACGGTGTCGCTCGGGCAGTCGATGGACAGGCTCGGACGGATCCTGCGCCCGCGTAACCTCCCGCCTTTGGACGGAAACAGGCAGGCAAGGGAGGAGTCCACGCAGAACGGCATACCTGCACGTCAATTGACCTTTGCGGGCAGTGACGGGCAGCAACGCTCGACGCAGCCCGAGACGCACTGGGTTCGGGGTTCGAGTCCTTGGCCGCGCTTTCATCAGTGCTGGTCACAGCCTCGCCATGGCCCGAGAGTGCTTGTAGCTCTACGGTTTTCGGCGTCCCAGGGCCGCATTACCGTCCGCTTTGGCCTAGCGGCATACGACCTATCCGGTATGCCGCTGGGCCGGCTCCCGCGCGCGGCTCACCCTTCGCCACCGAACGTGAGCAGGTAGTCGCCGGTGAGGTCGTGCGGGAGCGTGTCCCAGCAGACGATGGTCTCGCCAAGGAAGGGCAGCACCCGGTTCACGGTTCTCGCGACGTCCCACGCGAGGGTCGTCGTGTAGCCGGCGTGGCGGATGTTGGCGACGTTGAGGACGAGGTGGCCGCCCGGCCGGAAGAGGTTGCGGACGTCCCGGACGATCGCGGCCAGGTCCCGAAGGTAGGTGCCGTAGTCCCCGCCGATCCGGGTGTAGGCGGTCAGTGGGTCGTGCGGGTGGTCGTTGGCGGTGAGGTAGGGCGGCGAGGTGAGGCAGAGGTCGACCGGCTCGGTGACGAGCCGGTGCAGGCCCCGCACGTCGCCCTCGATGATGGTCGCTTCGGGGACCCGCGACCGGACGAGCTCGACCCGCTCGGGCAGCAGCTCGACACCGACCGCCAACCTGCCGAGGCGGTGGGCGACTGCGAGGGTCGTGCCGAACCCGGCGAACGGGTCGAGGACACGGTCACCCGGCCGCGAGAGGCGGCTGATGACCTCCGCTGCGAGGCGTTCGGTGAAGTGGACGTCCTCGTCAGCCCCGGCGACCCGCTCGGCCGCGAGCTCTGCGGCGGTCGCGGTGAGGTAGGGCGGCAGACCGTTCGGCCCGTGGTCCGTGGCCGCCGGCGTGCCTTCAGTCATGCGCCCATCTTCGCCCCGGCGTCATCCGGTGACGACGTCGCCCCGGCCTGACGCGAGGTCGCGCGCCCTACCTTGCCCGGCCCGGACGAGCTCGGACTGCGCCCCGGTGAGCTTCATGACTCCCGCGGCAAGGAAGACGCGGGCCAGCAGCACGGTGACCAGACGACGGCGTTCACGCCGCGGCCTCCTGGTTTGCGCGCAAGGGCTTGAGCGCGCCGGCCCACGCCTCGAGCTGGTCGAACATCACTCCGACGTACTGTTTGTGCAGGTCGGCCGGCGTGAAGACCGAGAAGTTCTCGAAGTCGGTGAAGAACGAGAACGCCATCGCCTGCCGGACATGCGCGATCTGGACCTCGCTGAGCACACCGCGCAGGTGCTCGACCGCGCGGGCGGCACCGACGGCGCCATACCCGACCAGGGCGGCTGCCTTGTTGTGCCACTCGGCCTGCAGGTAGTCGATGGCGTTCTTCAGCACACCGCTGGTGGAGTGGTTGTACTCCGGTGTGACGAACACGAACCCGTCGAACTGGGCGACGGTCGCCGCCCACTGCTTGGTGTGTTCGTGCTGGTAGCGGCCCATCGCCGCGGGCAGCGGCTCGTCCAGGTGCGGCAGCGGGTAGTCCAGCAGGTCGACCAGCTCGTAGGTCGCGCGGGAACGGCCCCGGGCCTGCTCGATCACCCAGTCGGCCACCGCCTTGCCATTGCGACCAGGGCGGGTGCTGCCGAGGATGACGGCGATCTTCAGATCCCTCACCGGGCTCCTCCTTCAGATTTGACTTGAATCTTCATGTAACAGCCATGGTCCACCAGATCACATGAATGTTCAAGTCACGGGCGGCGGGGCCCTACACTGGGCGCATGGGTGGAAGCCAGGGGCCGTCGACGCGCAAAGCGCGCTGGCTGACCTCCGACGAGCTGGAGACCTGGCAGGCGTTGAACCTGCTGCTTGCCAGGCTGCCGGCGGCCCTGAGCAGTCAGCTGCAGTGCGACTCGGACCTGGGCTTCGTCGAGTACTACGTCCTGGCCGGCCTGTCCGACCAGCCGGACCGCACGATCCGGATGAGCCGGCTCGCGGTCCTGGCCAACTCCGAGCTCTCTCGGCTCTCTCACCTGATGGCCCGTCTCGAGAAACGCGGCCTGGTGCGCCGCGAGCCCGATCCGAGCGACGGCCGGTTCACCAACGCGATCCTCACCGACGCCGGCTACGACTACCTCGTCCAGGCGGCGCCGGGGCACGTCGAACGCGTACGCGGCCTCGTCTTCGACGCCCTCGACACGGGCGCGCAGCACGCCCTGCGCGACGCAGCCCGCCAGATCCTGGGCCGACTCGATGACGAGACGTGCTGAGCCACGCAGCGAATGACACGGCCCAGGCGACCGGGTGCCCCGTCCCACTGACCCAGCGGGGTGCCCAGATGCCGTGCCATCGGCCGAACGGTGCCACCGGGAACAACAGGCCAGGTCCCAGGGTTGAGTGAGAACAACTCAACTTGTGACAAGGACTCTGATGACCTCGAAACAACTTCCGGTGCTGTTCCTCGACGACGTGGTGCTGTTGCCGGGAATGGTCGTGCCGATCGAGCTCACCGAGGGAGCGCGCGCAGCGGTCGACGCGGCACAGTCCGCCGCCAACGGCGGCACCCCCGAACTCCTCGTAGCACCCCGCCTCGACGGCGCCTACCCCTCATACGGCGTGGTCGCGCAGGTCGAGAAGGTCGGCACGTTCCGCGGCGGCGCACCAGCCGCGGTGTTGCGAACTGGCTCACGTGCGCTCATCCGCGTCGGCGTGACCGGCCCCGGCGCCGCCCTGTGGGTCGAGGCCGAACCGGTCGACCCGACACCTGTGACCGACGAGCTGCGCGCTCTGGCGGGCGACTACAAGAAGCTCGTCGTCGAGCTGCTGCAGAAGCGCGAGGCCTGGCAGATCATCGACTCGATCAACGCCATCACCGACCCCGACCTGCTCGCCGACACTGCCGGCTGGGCGCCGTACCTGTCGACCGAGCGCAAGCACCAGCTGCTCGAGACGCCCGACGTGGCAGCGCGGCTCCCGTTGCTCATCGAGTGGACGAAGACCTACCTGGCAGAGTCCGAGGTCAACGACCAGATCGAGTCCGATGTCCGGGAGTCACTGGAGAAGAACCAGCGCGAGTTTCTGCTCCGTCAGCAGCTCGCCGCGATCCGCAAGGAGCTCGGTGAGGGCGAGCCGGACGGCTCGGACGACTATCGGGCGCGGGTGGAGTCCGCCGACCTGCCTGAGGCTGTCCGTGAGGCGGCGCTGCGGGAGGTCGACAAGCTGGAACGCTCCAGCGACCAGAACCCCGAGGCGGGCTGGATCCGCACCTGGCTCGACACGGTCCTGGACCTGCCGTGGAGCGTGACGACCGAGGATATTGCCGACATCAATGCGGCCCGCGCGGTGCTCGACGAGGACCACCACGGGCTGAACGAGGTCAAGGAGCGGATCGTGGAGTACCTCGCGGTCCGGGCCCGCCGCGCCGAGCGTGGCCTGTCGGTCGTCGGCGGCCGTGGCTCGGGCGCCGTCGTGCTGCTGGCCGGCCCTCCAGGCGTCGGAAAGACATCGTTGGGTGAGTCGGTCGCCCGAGCCCTGGGGCGTAGGTTCGTCCGGGTCGCCTTGGGTGGCGTTCGTGACGAAGCCGAGATCCGCGGCCACCGCCGCACCTACGTCGGTGCGCTCCCCGGCCGTATCGTGCGGGCCATCAAGGAGGCCGGGTCGATGAACCCGGTCGTGCTCCTCGACGAGGTCGACAAGGTCGGCTCGGACTACCGGGGCGACCCGGCCGCGGCGCTGCTCGAGGTGCTCGACCCGGCGCAGAACCACACGTTCCGCGACCACTATCTCGAGCTCGACCTCGACTTGTCCGACGTGCTGTTCATCGCGACCGCGAACGTGCTCGAGACCATCCCACCGGCTCTGCTGGACCGGATGGAGCTGGTGACCATCGACGGGTACACCGAGGAGGACAAGGTCGCCATTGCGCGTGACTTCCTGGTGCCCCGCCAGCTCGAGCGCGCCGCGCTGACCCCGGACGAGCTCACCATCACCGACGACGCGCTGCGGGAGATTGCCGCGAACCACACCCGCGAAGCCGGTGTGAGACAGATGGAGCGGCTGCTGGCCAAGGCATTCCGGAAGGCCTCACTCAGGAACACCCCGGTGGCCATCGACCTGGACGACCTCAAAGACCTCATCGGCCGACCCAGGTTCACCCCCGAGTCGCGGGAACGCACCTCGGTTCCCGGTGTCGCGTCCGGGCTGGCGGTCACGGGAATGGGCGGCGATGTTCTCTTCGTCGAGGCCACCTCGGTCCCCGGCGACAGGCAGAACCTCACCCTCACCGGGCAGCTCGGGGACGTCATGAAAGAGTCCGCGCAGATCGCGTTGTCGTGGGTCCGCGCCCACGCCGACGAGCTCGGCATAGACCCGGCGCAGCTGGACCGACCGGTACACGTGCACTTCCCGGCCGGCGCGGTCCCCAAGGACGGGCCATCTGCGGGCGTAACGATGACAACCGCCCTGGTCTCGCTCCTGACCGGCCGACTGGTGCGGGCCGAGGTCGGCATGACCGGTGAGATCTCCCTGACGGGACGGGTCCTGCCCATCGGCGGCGTGAAGCAGAAGCTGCTCGCCGCGCAACGGGCCGGCTTGACCGAGGTGTTCCTGCCCAAGCGCAACGAGCCCGACCTCGACGACGTCCCGAAGGAGGTCCTGGAGGCGGTGACCGTGAGCCTGGTCTCCGACGTCAAGGAAATCCTCGCCGCCGCGCTCGAGCCCGCGGGTTCGAACAACACAACCACGAGCAGTCCGGCCGCAGCCGCGGCTTGACCGGACGCGCCGGCAGGCCTGCCGCCCGCGGCCGGCGGCCGTGGTCCGTCAACCCATCGGGAGCGTTCAGGCCTTGGAGTGGATGGTGACCGCGTACCCGTCGAGATCGCGGAACGAGAACTGAGTGCCGAACGGCCCTTCGAACAGGTCCTGGGAAATGGCCACGTCCTGCTCGATCAACCGCTGGTGCAGACCGACCACGTCGTCGGCGCGGAACCACACGCCGACGCCTGCCCCGAGCTGGCCGACGGCATCGAGGTCGACGCCCGGGAACGGTTTGCGCACTGCGAACGACACACCGTCTGCGGAGAACACCGCCACCTCCGGATTCGGGGCCGGCAGCCGGTTGAGCCCAACCGTGTTCTCGTAGAACGCCGCTGCGGCGGCAAGGTCGCGGACCTGGAATGACACGAAATCGGGGCCGGTCGTTGTGCTGTTCATGGGGATCGCCTCAATGTCTCTCTAGTAGGGCAGTGTCAACAGTCTGACACTGGCTTGGCCGATATGTCAAACTGTTGACATGAACGAACAGGTGCGCCGCACGGTGCCGGAGGAGTTGGGCGTGTTGGTCAAGGAGACGCAGGCGGTGTTACATCAACGGATGGATGAGGCCCTGCGGCCCCTGGGGCTCAACGTTCCGCAGTACGCGTGCCTTCAGAACCTGCGAGACGATCCGGGCATCACCAGCTCCGATCTGGCCCGCCGCACCTTCGTGTCGCGCCAGTCCATGAACGTCCTTCTTCAGGGACTCGAGAAGCGCGGCCTGGTCGAGCGGTCAGACAAGCCCGGTCCTCGCCGTGAACGTGCGACCGTCCCAACCGCCCGTGCGCTCGGCGTGGTCTCCCAGGCGCACGCGGAGATTGCCGCGATCGCCCAACGCATGACCGCAGGGCTGAGCCCAGCTCAGCGCGCCGACCTTCAGTCGATGCTCACCTCCTGCCGCGACGCCCTCTTGAGTCATGAAAGATGAAGGGCCACCCTGATCACGGTGTGGTTCACCCGCACCCGCTGAGCCTGCTCCGATCAGCCGTGCTGCCAGTGCCGAAGCTTGTCGGGATTCAGCACGATCCAGACGTGGACAACCCTTGTCGCCACGACGCCGAGGGTCACCATCGCGACAAGCTGGCCCAACCTGCGCACGCCAACGCCGGTCCGGCCGTTCACCGCCTCGAGCGTGAGAGTCGCGCCGGCATGTTGGCTCAGCAGGTCCACCACGAACCGTGCGCACTCGTCCGCGCCGTGCCGCGGCTGCACGGCAGCGTCGGCCGAGCGGCCGGTGTCGGTGACGACGCTCGCGTTTGTCGCCAGCAGGTCGCGAAGCGCCGAAACGCTGCCGGCCTCGCACGCCGCGGCGAAGGTGAGGACGACCAGATCCTCGTCGCGTATGCCGCCTGCCGAGTCGGCCGCTCCACCATGCACGTCTGCTCCCTGTGGCTGAAGGTCAGGCGGTCATCGCGGTGATCTTGACGGGGTTCATCATCCATAGCACCTGGTCGATTCCCTCGGTCGAGACGGTGACCGTGAGCGCCGCGAAGACGTCGCCGTCATGGTGCAGCACGGCGACCGGCTGACCGTTCGCCGTGCCCCAGCGCACCTCGACGCCCACCCAGAACCGCGGGGCGAAGGCCCGGTGGAACTTCGCCACCCGCGGCGCGCCGACGACGGGGAACCGCGAGGCGCGCACGGCGCCACCACCGTCGGAGTAGCTGATGGCGTCCTTGGCCAGCAGCCGCTCCAACGCTGCGAGGTCACCAGAGCGGGCTGCGGTGACGAACGCCTCGAGCAGCTCCCGCTGCTGGGTCGCACTGATCTCCCGGCGCTGTTCGGCGGCCAGCCGCCTGCGCGCCCTGCTGACGAGCTGGCGGACCGCAGGCTCTGTGGTCTGCAGGATGCCGGCAAGCTCGTTGTACGGGTAGTCGAACGCCTCGCGCAGGATGTATGCCGCACGCTCAGTAGGCGTGAGCTTCTCCATGACCAGCAGGACGGCAAAACTCAGGGCCTCGCCACGCTCGGCGCCTAGGTACGGGTCGGCACTGGTATCGACCGGCTCGGGCAGCCATGGACCGATGTACGTCTCGCGCCGCGCTCGCGCCGTCTTGAGCTCGTTGATCGCCAACCGGGTCACCGCCGTCGAGAGGTAGGCCACGGGGCTGACGACGGAACCGCGATCCGCCGCCTGCCACCGGATCCACACGTCCTGCACGAGGTCCTCGGCCTCGCTGTGACTGCCCAGCATGCGGTACGCGATCCCTATCAGCCGGGGGCGGACCGCATCGAACGTCGCGGCAGCCTCGTCCAGGTCGTCAGACACCTTGGTCGAGGCCGGTCGCTGCGATGTCCGACTCCAACGACTCGATCGCCCCGATCAGGCTTCTCAAACCTACGACCTCACGTTCCACATCGGTCGGGTCGATCTGCCACTCGGCGGACGGCAGGGCCGCATACACGGACGGCTCGGTCGGCCCGACGAGCTCGAGGCGCGTCTCGACCTCCACCTCGAGGTTGTGCAGGAACTCGTAGTCGCTCATGACTCGCAGTCACTTTCCGGGTGTGGCTCGTGCGGCCCAGTCGTCATAACGGACCTCACCGAGGATGGCGTCGCCGATCGGGACCAGGGACCGTTCGGACAGCTCCGAGCCGAAGTACCTGGCGTGTCGATCGGTCACGACGTCGCGCGGATCGTAGCGAGCGGCAAGAGCCTTACGGAAGAACTCGTCCATCTGGAACTGCTCCGGACCCGCGATGTCGATGCTCCCGTTGAGCGGCTCCCCGACGGCGATGCGGCCCAGGTTCGTGGCCACGTCCTCCCCGGCGATCGGCTGCCACGCCGTGGGTGCGATGTGCACGGTTGTGCCTACGGTGGCATCGTCCGCGATCGCTGGCACGAACTCGTAGAACTGCGTCGCGTGCACCAGCGAGAACGGGACACCCGACTGGCGGATCAGCTCCTCCTGCGCGATCTTGGCCGCGAAGTAGTGGTTCTCCGGCATCCTCTCGGTCCCCACGATCGACAGCCCCACGTGGTGCCGCACACCGGCAGCTGCCTCGGCAGCGAGCAGGTTCCCGGTCGAGGTACGGAAGAAGTCCATCACCGCCTGGGCCTCGAACGACGGCGAGTTCGCCACGTCGACGACGACCTCGGTCCCTTGCAGCACCTCAGCGAGCCCCTCCCCCGTCAACGTGTTGACTCCGGTGTTCGGGGCCGCCGCCACCGCGTCGTGTCCGTGCTCACTGAGCTTCGCCACCAGCTTCGACCCGATCAGGCCCGTACCGCCGATCACCACGATCCTCATCGCATGCCTCTCTGTTTCCGACGGCATCCAGAGCCGCCCGTCAACAGGTAAGACAAGGCAGCCCCCGCACTTGTGACGGACGTGACCCGAGGCCGAGAGTCCCGGCTCCCATGCGCCTCGCCCAAAGCTGTGGGCACCCCACGCCGGGAGGTGCACCTATTTGTGCTCGCGGGTCAGCAGGCCGGTAACGCATGCCGTCACCATCAGAAGCAGACCCCAGCCAATCGCGAGACTGCCTCCTAGTTCGCCGATGCTGCCGAGATGCTCCGGGTAGGCCCGGGCCACGACGCCGAACCACGATGCAGAGAGGGCCGCCGGGATGAAGGCAACGGTCCAGCCCGGGCTCCGAGCCACCAAGGCCCAGGACGCAGCCGCTGCGGAGGCGGCGATAGCGAGGCCAAAACCCGCTTGCATCGGCAGGTGCATCAGACCATTGGTGTTGTCATCCAACGCGCCATCGCGGGCCGCGACCACCATCGTCCAGCCGTACCAGAGTGCCCCGCCGAAAGCCGCCAGCACGAGGAGATCCAGCGGCCAGTAGGCGACACGCCCCAACCCGCGAAGATCCGCGAGCTGCGGCCGCCCGATGCCTGTGACGGCTGCTGAGCCTGCCACGAGGCAGGCCACCACGACCGGACCTGGCGCGGGCCTAACGAGCCCAGCGAAAAGAACCGCCAATGCCACGGCGGCCACCTGCGGGCCGTTCCATCTCTGCGGCCGAACCGCCCATGCCAGCAAAGGCAGTGGCACGAGAGGAGGTGATGTGACCTTCGCCCCTTCACTGCGAAAGCTCAGGGCGTGAGTCTCATTGGAGGGTGCCGAGTTGCCGTGTGCGAACAGGCGGAGCTGCATCTCAAACCTGAGAACGCCGAAGGGAGACCACAGTGTCCAGAGTCCTCATCCCATACGGAACAACCGAGGGCCAGACGGCCCGGATCGCCGAGGTGATCGCCCACATCCTGCGCGAGCGGGGCCACGAGGCAGATCGCCTCGACGTGAAGAGCCTGGCCGACACGATCCCGGACGGCTACGACGGCGTCGTCGTCGGCGCCTCGATACACATGGGCAAGCACGACCGACACGTGGTGCGCTTCGTCCAGAAGAATCTGGACACTCTGGCACGGCTTCCCTCGGCGTTCTTCTCGGTGAGCCTTGCCGCCTTCGGCGACCGGCAGGAGGCGGAGGGGTACGTCGACCAGTTCGAAGAAGAGACCGGCTGGCACCCCGACAAGGTCGCGTTTTTCGGCGGTGCCTTGCTCTACACGCAGTACGGATACATCAAGCGGCACATGATGAAGAAGATCGCCCGGGACAAGCCGGGCCACCTCGGGCTCGACCTCTCCCGGGACTACGTCTACACCGAATGGGACGCCGTCAAACGGTTCGCCGAACACGTCGCTGACCAGTTCGAGGCACCAGCGCCGAGCTGAAGGCACGGGCCCGGCGATGTCGAGAGCCTTCACGCGGCCCATCCCAGCGTGGAGTCCGGGACGACCACGACCTGACGCCATCCTGCCAAGATCGCAGCACGCCCGTGCCAGTCGACGACTTGCCCATGGGCGCTGACCTCACCGATGAGCTCATCCCGGATCCCGACGATTGGGCCGCGATGGCCACGACCCTTCCGGCACCCCCCGAGAGCGTCTGGCGGTGGCTGGCTCAGATGGGAGGCGACCCGCCGAGGAAGGAACACGCCTGATCGCTCGGTCGCGCAACCTGGGCGGCCCACCGTGGATCACTCGTCCGTTTGCATTTCTCCTCGGCGAACCCATGCATTTCGCCATGCAGACCCGCCAGTTTCGCAACCTCAGACGTCGTCTCACCGCAAGCCAATGAGCATCCCGTTGGGGACCGGCCACCGGTCCGGGATGCCGCGGACAGTCCCGCTGCTATACCTCCGAGACCGGGACCGACCCCCGTCAGTAGCCCAGGCCGTGGCCGAACGGGTACAGCTCGCCGGTGCCGTCCGCGCGGGGGATCGAGACCGGCAGCCGGCCGGCAGGATTCACCTCGCCGAAGAGCACACGCACCAGCGACTCGATCTGGTCGGCGGTGTAGCCGAAGGTGTCGAGCACGGTCGGCGCCTCGGGGAACGACGCAACGTCGTACGGATTGCGCATGGCCGCGACCACCACCGGCTTCCCGGTCGCCAGCAGCGCTCGCACCAGACGGGTCTGCGCCGCCGCAGCCGCGGTCGGTTGCCCCGTGGTCGTGTCGATCGCGTACGCGTTGTTGGTCGACACGACGACGAGGTCCGAGCTCTGCGCGGCCGCGACCGCGTTGGCGATGGCGGTGGCCGACGGCGTGGTGCCGGACTCGCGGACCTGGGTCGTCGCGCCGCGTGCGGTGAGCGCCGTCGCCATCGTCTGGGTCGTGCCCACGCCCCAGCCGGCGACCAGCACGCGGCGCGGGCCGGCAGCCAGGGGCAGCAGGCCGGCGTCGTTCTTGACCAGGGTCGTGGTGCGGTCGGTGATCGCCTGCGCGTCGGCCAGGTGACCGGGGGCGCCCATGATCTGCGGCGCCGCCGCAGTGTCGACGAGCGGGTCGCCGACGATGCCGCGCTGGAACTTGTGCAGCAGGATCCGGTAGACCGACTCGTCGAGCCGCCCCTGGCTGATCTCGCCGCTGCGGACCGCGTCGAGCACGGCGGCGTACGCCACGTCCATCTGCGGCGGGACGAGCAGCTGGTCTGCCCCGGCGAGGATCGCCTGGACCGGTGCCACGTTCGGCGGGTACGTCGCCGTAGCACCCGCCATGTCGAGTGCGTCGGTGACGATCAGTCCGTCGAAGCCGAGCTCGTCGCGAAGCACGCCGGTGAGGATCTTGTGGCTCATCGTCGCCGGGGCTCCGGACGGGTCCACGGCGGGGAAGACGACGTGGGCGGTCATGATCGTGTCGACTCCGGCGGCGATGTCGGCCCTGAACGGCGGCAGGTCGATCGCCTCGAACTGCTCCAGGGAGTGCGTGACCTGCGGAAGCCCGAAGTGGCTGTCCACGCCGGTGTCGCCGTGGCCAGGGAAGTGCTTCGCGACCGCTGAGATCCCGCCTGAGTGGTAGCCACCGACCTGTGCCGACGCGAGGTCGGAGACGAGGCCGGGGTCGCCGCCGATGGAGCGGATCCCGATGACGGGGTTGTTCGGGTTGATGTTGACGTCGGAGACGGGCGCGTAGTCCTGCGTCACGCCGACGGCTGCCAGCTCGGTGCCGATGACCTCCGCCGAGCGCCGTGCGTCGGCGGCCGAACGCCCGGCGCCGAGCGCCATGTTGCCCGGCATCTGGGTCGCTGGGGCGCCGAAGCGGGCGACGAGCGCACCACCCTCCTGGTCGACCGAGATCTGCAGCGGGATGTGCGCGGGCTGCGCCAGCGAGGCGGTCTGCAGGCCGTTGGACAGGGTGGCCACCTGCGCCGGGTCGCCGATGTTGTCGTCGTTGTTGCGCGTCGTGTAGTAGATGACCCCACCGGGCTGGTACTTCGCGATCGCCTGGGCCGGGGTGTCGACGCCGAACAGGCGCTGGTTGGTGGCTTTCGCCGTGGCGCTCACCGCGTTGGCATCACGACCGGCCACCTCGATGACAAACAACTGGCCGACCTTCTGCTCCAGCGTCATGTGCTGCAGCAGCGAGACCACCTTGCCGCGGTACGGCGCGTCACCGGAATTTTGATGATCACCGGCCGCGGCCGCGGGGGGACCGAACGCCGCGACCAGTACCACGGTCAGCCCGACGCCCAGCCGAAGCGGTGTCCGGGCGCGGCGTGTGGTGGATGCTGACCGAGCGAACATTGGCACCTCCGGGCTCGCGTGCCCCCTCGAGCAGGGGACGAAACGACATTATGGTCGAAACTGCAAGCAAACGGTCGATTGTGTGGCAAGTCGATTGTCGAGGTTCCGCGGTCTGTCCCACCTGAGCGAGACGTGGTGCAGCCGCACGACGGTTCGGGGTTCGACCCGTTGGCGCCACGAAGCTGACGGCAGGGCCCGGCATACGTCATCGGCCCGCATCGAGCCACGCGATAGTCACCAAGTATGGGCTGTGGCACGGTGGATGGATGCCCGCGGACTGCCACGTTCGCGGGACCCTCGCCGAAACCAGGAGGTTGATCCATGATGTCGGCCAACCGGTACGCCAGCGTCCGCTACATCGTCGAGGACGTCCAGTCAGCCATCGACTTCTACACGAGACACCTCGGCTTCGAGGTGAACATGAGTGCCGCCCCGGCCTTCGCCGACGTCGTACGCGGGCCCCTGCGGGTCCTGCTGTCCGGACCGTCGAGCTCCGGCGCCCGCGCCACCCCCGAGGATCTCAACCTCCCCGGTCGCAACCGCATCCATCTGATCCTCGAGGACCTGGATGCCGAGATCGACCGGCTCCGTGCGGCCGGGCTCAGCTTCCGCACCGAGGTCGTGTCCGGCCCGGGGGGCCGCCAGATCCTGCTGGCAGATCCCGACGGGAACCTCATCGAGCTGTTCCAACCAGCGCCGCGAAGTTGACGAGCGACCCGACGCCCAGCCCTGGAGCACCTCGATCACGCAAGCACTCGATCGCATCGATCTCGAGGATGCCAAGACCGCCCGGACCGTCGGCATGGTGGGTGTTCCCTCGGTAAGTCCCTCCCGCGGGCCCGGTCAGGTGGAGGTTGAAGGGTCCGTGTGGGTGCCCACTTGGCGATGATGTCCGCGACGATCCGGCCGTCGTGCTCGGCGCTCCCGGTCTCGACCTGCAGGGACCCGTCCCGACGGACATAGCATGTCGCGGCCGCCGACACGGCTGTGCGGGGAGGCACCGCGGCCCTGCGTGGTTGGTATGTCCGTCAGGCCCGGGCCAGCGGGTGCGCGGTCTCGCTCGCGCCGCGCCGCAGCAGCACGACGCAGACGGCGACGACCCACACCCAGAAGGCCGCGTAGGGCAGAAACCACGCGCCGCTCGTCCAGTCAAGCCGGGCCAGGACGAAGCCGACGCCGGAGGCGACGGCGAGCCAGCCGAGCCACCGGGGCAGCGCTCGCGCCGAGAGGACCACCCACCCGCACGCCACTGCGAAGCTCCCCAGCGCCAGCCACGAGTTCGCGAACCCGATGTTGCCCGCGTCGAAGGCGAAGACCGCGAGCTCACGGCTCACCGACCCGCGTGCGCTTGCAGCTGCCCAGAAAGGCTCAAGGACGACGTATGCCGCGAAGATCACGATGGATGCGAGTGCCACCGTCGAGCGCCACGCCGGCTCGCCCTCGTGGCGTCGCAACAACACGGCGAACCCGACCGCCCACCAGAGCAGGGCCAAGGAGCCGAGGATCTGGAGCGCCGTGGCTGCCGGTGCCCAGGAGGTCTGGCTGACGGCGTCGAGGAAGGCGGTGACGTCTCCCGGAGGCCCGCTGAAGTCAGGCTCTCCGAGGGTGGAGATCGCGATAGTCGGGGCGAACAGCAGCGGGACGGTGACCAGTCCTAGGACGCCGAGCGTCCTCGTGAGCCGGTTCCAGCTCTGTTCCGAGGTGGCGCGCGAGTCGGCATACGTGCGGTCGGTGTCCATGACAGCAACGGTAGGAACGCCCTGACGGACACAGAACGCGGCCAGCCCCGACCGCCCCCGGGGATGGCCCCACGCACAGACCTGTGGTTGAACGCCATCTCCTCCGCACGCCGCATACCCGTGGTCGAACCGCTCCGCCTCGCGGGCGCCGTCCTGGGCGAGACCCACGACGAGTGGGCCGTGACCGGGCGCCGCTACGTGTCCGAGGCCTCCATGACCGCTGTGAGCACCACACGCGCCCCACCCGTTAGTGACCGGTAATCGGTTGGAGCCGTTCGAGGGCGAACCAGCCGACGGGGACACGCTGGTTGCCCAGCGTAATGAAGGCATGACCGAGCAGGAGATCGTCCGAGCCGGGCGACACCCGCACCACGTAGTCCCGCAATCGCCGAGCAAGCCCCGGCTCGGGCGCATCGACCGCGCCGTAGTCGAGGAGCAGGGCGTTGCTGTGCGGGGTATCCGTGGTGGTCGCGTCCACCCGCGCGACGGCGAAACGTGCCCATTCGCGTCGACCATCACGCTGCCGCCGCTCCAGCCACGGCGACTCCATGACGCTCCCGGCCACCGAGACGTTGTATCCCGCGAACTGGTCATCGACAGCGTGGAAACCCTTGATGAAGCGGCGAATTCCGAGCAGTCGCGCCGAGGCGGCCGGTATGTTCGTGCCGCGCCACTCCCAGCCCGAGATCGCTTGGACGTCGGGTACTTCGCCACTCCGCATGATCCCAGCCATTTCGCGAACCGGGGTGCTCACGAGCCTGAGGTAGTCCGGCGACGGCCCGTCGGGATGAATGGACTTGTCCATGCGCCGATCATCTGGGGCAGCGGGCTTCGCGTCCTCGAATCGCGACAGATCACTGGGTAGGCAGTCTGCCCCTCGACAATCACGGCGGCGCAGGTTGGCGCGCCCGGCGCCTCACCGGTACGCGTTTCAGCCGGCGATGACCCTCATTCCGAGCTACACCGTGCTGTAGCGATGGCGCAGCCGAACCACCGATTCTGGGCTCGCGCTGCCTGCAGGTGTGGTCTGCCGTGTCCTGGAACCCCTTTGCTTCGCAGCGCTCCCGGACGCGCCGCGTAACGGCGTGCCCCTCCCGCGGAACTGTGCCTCGTCGGAACAGTCCACCGAGTGCGCACCCGCGCGAGCTGCGCCGGCCGCACGAGAGCTGCAGGACGAAGGAGCAACAATGTCTGACACCAGCTACGACTTCTCGGGGCTGCGGGCGATGTACGTGAACTGCACGTTGAAGAAGTCACCGGCGCAGAGCCACACGCAGGGGCTGGTCGACGTCAGCGCCGCGATCATGGCCAAGCACGGCGTCGAGGTCGAGGTGCTGCGGGCTGTCGACCACGACATCGCCACCGGGGTCTACGTCGACATGACCGAGCACGGCTGGGACACGGACGAGTGGCCGGAGATCTACCGCCGGGTCATGGCCAGTGACATCCTCGTCATCGCCGGCCCGATCTGGCTCGGCGACAACTCCAGCATGACCAAACGGATCATCGAGCGGTTGTACGCGGGGTCCGGGGACATGAACGAGAAGGGGCAGTACACGTACTACGGCCGGGTCGGCGGGTGTCTCATCACCGGCAACGAGGACGGCATCAAGCACTGCGCGATGAACATCCTGTACTCGCTGCAGCACATCGGCTACACGATCCCGCCGCAGGCGGATGCCGGCTGGATCGGTGAGGCTGGACCTGGCCCGTCGTACCTCGACCCGGGCAGCGGTGGTCCGGCGAACGACTTCACCAACCGCAACACGACCTTTATGACCTGGAACCTGATGCACATGGCAACGCTGCTGAGGCAGGCCGGCGGCATACCGGCATACGGCAACCTACGGACTGAGTGGGAGGCCGGCATGCACTACGACTTCGAGAACCCGGAGTACCGCTGACGCCATCGTTTGTCACCCGTGCTGGTGACTGCACCGATCGCGGTGCGTCACGACGATGGCCCCTTCGTGGCCCGGTTCGGTACGTTCGGCCCATGGCGGGGACCACGGCGCGCGTCGGGTCGCCCGACGACCTCAGTCTCGTGGCCTGCCTGAAGGCGGGCGACGAACAGGCGTTCGCCACGGTGGTCGACGGGTGGTCGGGGTGGATGCTGCGCCTCGCGCGGGCACACGTGGCCTCCGCTGGTGCGGCCGAGGAAGTGGTTCAGGAGACGTGGCTTGCCGTGCTGCACGGGCTGGACGGGTTCCGCGGGGACGCGTCGCTGCGCACCTGGGTCTACCGGATCCTGGTCAACCAGGCCAAGCGTCACGGTGTGCGCGAGCACCGCACCATCCCGTTCGCCAGCCTCGCCGCCGAGGATGAGGGGCCGACGGTCGACCCGTCACGGTTCCAGGGACCGCAGGACTGGGCACCGGGTGGCTGGCGGCAGTTCCCTCACGACTGGCCCGAGCAGGTGGCGCTGACCCGGGAGGTCCATGATGTCGTGGGGGTCGCACTGGGCGACCTTCCCGACCGGCAGCGCGTCGTGGTGGTCCTGCGGGACCTGCAGGGACACACCTCCAACGAGGTATGCCGCATGCTGGGAATCACCGCCAGCAACCAGCGTGTCCTGCTGCACCGGGGCCGGGCCGTGGTCCGCGCGCACCTGGAGCGCTACTTCGCCGGCGTGGAGGCGCCCTCCGGGGAGGTGGCCCGATGACCTGTCAGGAGCTCGTGGAGCTGGTGACGGCCTACCTCGAGGACGCGCTGCCCGCCGCGCAGCGGGCGGCGTTCGAGGAGCACCTGCGGCTGTGCCCCGGGTGCGACCACTACCTGGCCCAGTTCCGGCTGACGATCAAGCTGCTCGGTTCGCTGCCGGAGGAGGCCTTGTCCGCACCGGGACGGCAGCGGCTGTTGGACGCCTTCGCCGACTGGCGCGACAACCCAGGTCCCGCGGTGCCGTAACGCCGGCCACCCCTGCGTGCACCGACTCCTGAACACACGCGTCAGGAGGGAGCCACCGATGCCGGCCATCGGATTCGAGAACCTGCTCATCGTCGCCGTGGTCGCGCTCGCCGCGCCGCTGCTGGTGAGCGTGATTCCCAGGGTGCGGGTACCGGCCGTCGTCATGGAGATCGTGGCCGGGGTCGTGCTCGGGCCCGCGGTCCTGGGCGTTGCCGAGGCGGACCTGGCCGTGCAGGTGATGGCCGTGATCGGCCTGGCCTTCCTGCTGTTCATGGTCGGCCTCGAGCTCGACGTGCGCGTGCTGCGCGGCACGGTGCTGCGCCTCGCGGCGTTGGGCTACCTGCTCAGCCTGGCGCTGGGCGGCGGCATCGGTCTTGTGGTGACCGCGGCCGGCTGGGTGCAGGGGCCGCTGCTGATCGCCATCGCACTCTCGGCCACCTCCCTCGGCCTCGTCGTCCCCGTGCTCAAGGATGCCGGCCGGCTCGACTCGACTCTCGGTCGGCTCACGATCGCGGCGGCGACGCTGGCGGACGTCGCGGCGATTCTGCTCCTCACCCTGCTCTTCTCCGAGGGAACCTCGAGCGTCGGTGCGCGGGTGGTGCTGCTCGTCTCGTTCGCCGGCGTCGTTATCCTCGTCGCCGCCGGGCTGGTGTTCACCGAGCGGTGGCGACCGCTCGGTGACCTCGTGCTGAGGTTGCAGGACACGACCGCCGAGATACGGGTCCGCGCGGCGGTCGTGCTGCTGCTCGGGTTCGTCGTGCTCGCCGAACGGTTCGGACTCGAGACCATCCTCGGGGCGCTGCTGGCAGGCGCGGTGGTCGGTGCGATCGACCGAGACACCAGCACCCATCCCCAGTTCCGCACCAAGCTGGAGGCCATCGGCAACGGGTTCGTGATCCCGGTCTTCTTCATCGCCAGCGGCATGAGGCTCGACGTCGCCGGGCTGGTCGCCGACCCGGCGGCGCTGGCCCGGACTCCGGTCTTCCTTGCCGCGCTGCTCCTCGCGCGCGGCCTCCCCGCCCTGGTATTCCGCGGCCGGCTGTCCGGGCGCGAGACCGCGGCTGCCGGTCTGCTCCAGGCGACGTCGCTGCCATTCCTGGTCACCGCGTCCATGATTGGTGTCGACACCGGGCTCGTCTCCCCGGTCAACGCCGCGGCGCTCGTAGCCGCCGGCGTTCTGTCGATTCTCATCTTCCCGGTGGGCGCCCTCGGCCTGCTCCGTGGCAGCCACACCCCGTCCGCCCCCACCAGCCCCGAGCTGCGCCCCACTGGCTGAGCGCTCGGTGAGCGCTCGGTGAGCACTCGGTGAGCACTCGGTGAGCGCCGTGCGACGACGGGACGCACTCGTAGCCCGTCGGCTCCGGGCGCGCCGGCGGGGTGGTCACCGAGCGTCCCGGCGTGCATCCGATCCGGGTCAGCATGTGCGCCGTCTGGTGCGTCGCATCAGCCCGCGTCGAGGTGCAGACGCAGGCCCGGGCCGAGCTCGGTGGCGACGGGTTCGTCGCCGACGAACCCGACGGCGGCGTAGAAGCCAGACGCGTGGGGGTTGCCGGTAACCCACAACCGCCGGCCACCAGCCGTGCGCACGGTCTGCACGGCGTCCTCGATGAGCCGCCGCGCAACACCTCGTCGATGCCACTGCGGGTCGACGAACAGGTCGACCAGCTCGGGCTCGCCGACGGCTCCGGCTTCCACGGTCACCGTCGCGAATCCAACGATCCTTTCCACCCCTTCGAGGTCGGCCTCCGCTACGCGCGTGCGGCCCTCGGGGACGCCCTCGCCAGCGAAGTGGAGGAACTCGGGGCGGGCCAGCAAAAGCGGAGCGTCTCCGGCGTTCGACAACGAAGCGGACCGGTAGATCCGCTGGAGCTCGGACAGGTCTGCCGGGACCGCGGTGCGGATGGCGATGACAGGTTCCCCGACTCGGCTCATGGCCCACTCCAGCATCGGCTCCGGCTTCCGTCAACCGGACTCCAGCCTGAGGCAGGCGTGCGCGGCGTGAACGGCAGGATGGGTCCGCACGGAGTCCCTCACGCAGCGCGACCCCCAATCCTGGTGGCGACGTCACCTGCTCGTAAGGACCCGGTAAGCCTCACGTCATGGCGTTGGCCCGTGCACACCTCGTTGAATCGAGGAAGCCCGGTCGACCGACCGGCCAACGGAGGTGAATTCCATGTACGCCAAGCGAATCCGCAGATCTGGCGCAACCATCGCGGCTGCTCTCGGAACCGCATGCGCCGCCGTCGCGCTCAGCGCCGGCGCGGCCTCAGCGGGTGTGTCGGGTCCGGCCTTGTACTTCAACCACGTCCTCTACCGCACCGTGGGGACACCGACGGACCTTTCAGGCACTGGAGCGCCCGAGCACAGCTACGACACGATCTACAGCTTCGGCGGAGCGCAGCTGAGCGTGATCACGTCGGCACCCGGGTACCCCGACTTCAACGGCGGACGGTGGGCGGTCCACGCGGTCAGCCTCCCGAACGGGTATGCCGCCGCCTTGGCCTCGGGTGACCTCGACGGCGACGGCGTGCTGGACGCGACAGACGAGGTGATGGCTGCGATGGCGGCCGGAGACCTGGTCGACACGGGCGTCGTCAAGCGCTTCGTGTGCACGGTCAACATGGTGCCGGCCAGCGAAGCCTGAGAGTCCCGAAGCGTCGCCCGCCCGGGTACGAATCCCGGGCGGGCGCGCCCAAGCACAGCCGCACACGATGATGTGACCCCGGTGCTGCAGCTGCCGCCCGGGCTGGCGTTGCGAGTTCTATCGGCTCACCGGCCGCGGCCGCCTACGAGAAGAAGACGCCGTTACGCTCCTTCCACACCTCCGATACCAAGCTCACCTGGTCCTCGCTTGCGGCGGTGTATCTCCCGGAGCCGAAGTCGACGGTGAACTCGGTGTGGGACATGCCGGTCACTTTCTTGCCCACGAATCCGTTCTCGACGTCGCGCACGCGGGTGACCTCGCCACCTCCGGACCAGGTCATGGTCAGATCGAGGACGCCGGTGCCGATCGGGCTCCCGAACAGGGAGTTGGGGATGGTGCCGAAGTCGGGCACGTGGAACCCGGTGAGCGTGAATGTGGCCGCGCCGCTTCCTGGAGAGACGGTCACGCTGTTCGCGGGGATGAGCACGGTCCAGAACAGGCCATTAGCCGCGATACCAGGGTTGAAGTCGTGGATCTGGGTTTCGAATGTGGGGTCGACCGACCCCTCGTAGATATCTACTCAAACAAAGCCGAAATGGGCGTTGTAGCGTTTTCCGTCGGTCGCGACGTACTCGCCGTCAAAGAATCGGATGTCCACATCGAAAGAGCGGCCTGCGTCGGCTCCCGTGCCGTGGCCGTCAACCTCAGCAACGCCGGCAAATCCGTTGAAGTCGGTGATCGTGTTCGGCTCGCCCGCGCCGGCAAACACCACGTGGAACAAGGTGCCTTCGATCTCGAATCCGCCTGGGATGGGACGGGGTGTCCCCGGAGTGCGGGCTGCGTACGCGGGTCCCGCGCGCAGAAGCGGAGTGCCGAGCACCGCGGCTCCGCCTGCTGTCAGCAGCTGCCGCCGGGACAACCCGTGGCGATGTTGTGGTCCAAGCCTGCCGGCCTTGATCACTCTGGCCTCCGGGGGAGCAATCATCCGACCCACCTCACCGATAATGTGTTCCTCGAAACGAGGGTACGCTCGGCCTCAGTTGTCAACAACAGGCGAATTGGTCGGCATTCCAGACATATCGCAGTAATGGCGGAATCCGCGGCAGGCGACCTACCGGATATGGCGGCCACCATCGGCTGCAGCGCGAAAGCCGCCAGTGCGCCGGACAACGCAGTGAGCACCGCGTCGGACTCGCCAGTTCGTCCAGACCAGCCACGGTTCGGTAGGAGGTTGCCATGGCCGAACAGCCAGCGATAGACGTGCTGCTCGCACGCGCGCGAGCAGCACTCGATCGTGTGCAGCCCGAGGACCTGGCAGCCGAGGTCGCCGCCGGTGCGGTCGTCATCGACATCCGCGCGGCCGAGCAGCGCAGCCGGGATGGCGAACTACCGGACGCGATCGTGGTCGACCGCAACGTCCTGGAGTGGCGCCTGGACCCCACCAGCCCCTCTCGCCTCCCTCTCGCCGTGGATGCAACCGTGCGCTACATCGTGGTGTGCGACGAGGGCTACAGCTCCAGCCTCGCTGCGGCCAGCCTGCGCGAGCTCGGCCTGCACCGGGCCACCGACCTCACCGGCGGCTACCAGGCCTGGGCAGCGCGCTGGAGAGGCCTCTGATCCACAGGCAAGACTGTCATCGACCGGCGCCGCTGCCTGCCCCGACCCGCACCGGTGAACCACCTGCGTCGCCATCTGCGCTCACCCGATCGGTCGTCGCCGCAACGACCGGCCCCGCTTGGTCGAAGCCGAACTGCCATGCGAGGACGTCGAACAGCTCGCTCGTTGCGGTGCCCTTGTAGACGAAGAACACGTGGTGCACGCCGGTGACCGTCCGGGTCAGGTTGGTCCGCACGGTCGTCCACTCCCCCGCACTGGGGGCCGGGATGGTCAGAGTGCCCACGAGGTTCGCCGCGACGGAGGGATCCGGGTCGTCGAGGCGGACCTCGACCTGCCCGCCGACCTTCGCAAGCACGTCGGCGGACAGGGCGGTGGCGCCAGCGTCCTGGTCGCTGCCGAAGTCGACCTGGGCGACAGACGTCCACTCGCCGTTGTGGATGTTGGTCAGCTTCTGCGGACCGCTCGTGTCGGACCCGACCGGCAGCACGCGCACACCGGACGAACCGTCGTAGGCGTCCTGGATCCCGGAGTCCCAGGCGATCGTCACGGCCTCGATCCGCTGGCGCGGGTCGACTGTCCGGAGCTGGCTCACGCCTTCGTAGGTGGCGGTGATCGGCGCGATGGTGCCGTCAGGGTTGATCGTCACCGTGTCGATGTGCGTCGAACGGTAGCCGTGTGCGTTGTCCAGCGACCCACCGGCGACGAGCGCCGACTGCAGCGTCGATGTGTGGTAGGCGATGTACAGCTGGCCACCGAGCTCGAACATCGCGTGGTGGTTGTTGCCCCCGACCCCGAAGAACGTGCCCGGGTTGTCGAGGATCTGCCCGGCATACGTGAACGGCCCCATGGGGTTGTCGGACACCATGTAGGTGATGGTGCCGGTCTTCATCGGGTGGCCGTCGATGACCGAGGAATGGCTGAAGTTGGAACAGTAGCTGTAGTAGTACTTCCCGTTGATCTTGTTGATCCCCGAGTCCTCGAACAGCCCGGGCGCGTCGATCGTCGCGGCCGAACCGATCGTGCTGACCATGTCGTCACCGAGCCTGACGACACGGGACGTCTTGGGGTGGTCGACCTGACCGGTCGGCAGGCCTCCGCCGAAGTAGAGGTATGCCGCGCCGTCGTCGTCGATGAGGACGGCGGGGTCGAAGAGCCATACGACTCCCGCGACGCCCGGAGTCGACCAGCTGACGAGGGCCCTGCCGATCGGGTCCGTCCAGGGCCCGACCGGCGAGTCCGACGTGAGCACACCGATGCCACCGTCGCTGTTGGCGAAGTACAGGAAGAACTTCTCCGTGCCGTTGATCGTCTTGTGCGCCGCGCTGGGAGCCCAGGAGCTGGAGGCCCACGTTGCGGCGCCGGCAGAGCCTGCGACCTTGACCTGTCCCTCGTTCGTCCAGTTCACCAGGTCGGCAGACGAGATGATGGTCAGGGTGCGGATCTGGCGGTACGTGTTGTCCGTGATGTTGCCGCTGTCGTCGTGCTCGTACGTCTGGACGACGTTCCCGTTCGCGTCGTACTGAGATCCGTCCGAGGTCATGTACACGTACACGCGTCCGTCGTAGGTCATGGCGAACGGGTCGGCGCCGTACTGGTAGTCCAGGAGCGGGTTCGAGTTGCCGATCGTCTTGGCCGGCTTGGCGCTCCCCGGTCGGTGCGTCACCGTCGGGATTCCTCCCTGCGGAGTCACTTCGTCCACCTTGCTGTCCACCTTGAAGTCCGTGAGATGCGTGTCGGTCGCCGTCGACGGGTTCGACGTCCAGGGCGTCTCGACGATGATTCTCGCCGCTGCAGGACCTCGGCTTTCGGTCGCCGAGTCCGCGGGATCGGTCAAGCCCCGGTGACCCCGATCCAGGCCCGGGTCACGCCGAGAACCCGCATCCCGTCCAGGTCAGCGAGCGAGGCGCCGACGAATGCCGAGGCCTGCTCGGAGGTCTGCCACCGGAAGCGGTACTCCCCCGCGGTCGCGGCGTCGGCGATCGCCCGTGCCGCGTCCTGTGACGACTGGGCCGCGGCGAACGCTGCAGTCGTACGGTCTATGTAGGCCGACAGCTGGGCGGAGTATGCGTCGTCGAACACCTCGGGGCGGGCGACGTTCGCGACGAAGTCGCTGGCCACGGCGGCCGGCTCGACCACCGACACGCGGACCCCGTGGGCCAGGGCCACAGGCGCCAGCGACTGCATGAACCCTTCCACGGCGAACTTCGCCCCGCAGTAGGCGTCGGCGAAGGGCTGACCGACGGCCCCGCCAACGCTGGTCACCGTCAGGACGCGGCCAGAACCGTGCTCGCGCATGGAAGGTAGGACGAGCTTGGTCATCGCGACCGGGCCGAGGTAGTTGACCGCGAGCTGCGCGCGGACCTCGTCCATCGACAGCTGCTCGGCCGTCCCTACGGCGCCGCGGCCGGCGTTGTTGAGGAGGACGTCGATGCGGCCATGGTCGTCGAGGACGCTCTCGACGCACGCGCGGGCGGCGTCGTGGTCGGTGACGTCGAGCGACCTGACGTCGAGAGCAACGCCCCCTTCGGACGCAGCGGCGTCGAGGGCATCGCGCCGCGAGGTGTCGCGCATCGTCGCGACGACAGTGAACCCCCGCCGCGCGAGCTCGATGGCCGTGTGCAGGCCCATACCGGTCGAGGTGCCCGTGACCAGGGCGGTCTGGCTCATGGCGCGACCATACGCCCGCCCTGTATCTGATGGGCCACATCGGTCCCCGAGCCAGGTGGCAGAAGCACTGAGCCATGATGCCCCAGCAGCGGCGACGCCTGGCTCAGTCGTCTTCTGCGGCAGGTCCTGCAGCGTCGGCTGAATCCGGTCTCTTTGCCGATTCCGCGCGTGCACTCTCTGTCGCGTACGCATCGAGGCGGGCAGTCAGCGCGGCCTCACGCGCGTCGAGTGCAGCCTCGTATTCCGCCCAGCTTGCGTATCCCCTATACGTCATCGCACCCACCCCTTCAGTTTCCGATGACAGTTCGCGAGCAACCTCCGGCTAGAGGGCGTGGTCGCCAGGTCCGGTCGGCGACTACCGAGGAACGGAGGAGGCGGCGAGTGAGTTCACACTCTCATGATCCTTCACTTCCAATGCAACTGCAATAGGCTTCGCTAAATATTTCATGCTGCAGCAATCTTCTCGACAAGCGTGCAGGATCGATCTAGCGCTGCTACGCTTTCGAGGCGTGACCAAGCATGAATCACCCTGGTCCCGGGGTCTGCGCGTGGCGGTCCCGGACTACCCGACGGTCGAGACCTCACGCGACGCGACGACGGCCAAGCTGGCCCGCAACGTCGCGGCCCTGTTCGGCGTGCCGGTGCCTCATGCCCAGGTCGCCGACGCTCCATGGTTGTGCGACTACAACGAGCTGACCATCGTCGACATCGGCAGGGGGTCGCCGCCTGGCTGGGCGCCTCTCGATGGGACAAAGATCGCCTCAGCCACCCTGAGCAAGTTCGGACCAGACGTGAAGTCGGCGATCGTGCTGACGGGATCGAACAAGCTGTTCGGCTCGTTGATGGGCCCGATGAAGGAGGTTCTCGAGATCACCGGGCTGGCAGACGACGGGCAACCGCTGGCCCATGCCAGTCGCATCTGCATCTGGGCCTCGCTGCAGCTCGATGCGTTCGTCGCCCAGCCCGCCTTGGCCATGGCCGCGTACCAGGCCCGGGCCATCCAGAGGGCGGCGAGCGTGCAGTGGACGCCCTTGGTGGATGCCCCGGCCCAGCAACCGCCTCAGACCAGCGGGCGAACGATCGAGTTCGCCTCGAAACCTGAGACCGCGCAGCCCGCGATGGTCGGGGAATCGTGGGCCGACACAGCCTCGTTGAACATCGTGGACGGCTTGATGGAGAAGGTTGTCTCGCCCGTAGCGGTGAACACAGCCGACGGCCTCATGAGCAGCAGTCTGCTCGTGGAGGAGACCACCAACCGGCTGCTCTCCCATATCGCCAACGCCGTGGCCGACACCGGCTTCGCCCGGATCTCGGCCGGTTCGCGCGGTCGACGCCACCTCGACGTCGTCGTCAACCGCACCCCGGTGCTCGCGGCATACATCGATGCAAACCTGCGTCTCTTCAACGACATCCTGCCGTTCGAAGCACCCCGAAACCACGGGTCCGAGCAGCTCGACCTGGGGCTGCCCAGCCACTGGCAGCGCCTCGTGCCGCGAGTCCCATCGAAGTTCGAGCTGCTGCGCAGCTCGACAACCGTGCGGTCTGCGACCATCCGCTCGCTGGCGAACCTCATCCGTGCTCTTCGCAGCATGCAGGCGACCATCCCGCCCGACATCTCCGTCGAATGCCGCAAGCGCGCGCTGGGCTTGGTGGACCTGGCCACCGAGCTGTTCGGAGCGGACCACGAGGAGACCCTGACCGTTCGGTGTCTCTACGCTGACATGTTGTTCACCGCGTTGCGGCGCGGACCGGCAATGGAGTTCGACGCCTACCGGGACCTGCCCGGCCTGTCGCAGCAGACCATCCACGACTGCCTCCGGCTGTTCGAGACGGCTGATACATGGCCTGCAGGGGAATGGCTGCAGTGCCTGGACAGAATCTCCTCGACCATGTCGCTGGCCATCCTGAACCTACGCCCTGTCGACGAGGACACGGCCGATCGGGCCGCCGCTGCGCAGCTGACGGCCTGGCACAAGGCGTTCGCCAGGCTCGGCGTGGACGTGACCGCCGGCGATCTCGTCACACTCCGCGCACGCTCCAACGGACTGGCCTCTCCCCTGCACCACTGGCTGGCGTCCGCCACCAGCCCGGGCCAGCCGTTCGAACAGATCGAACGCGCCATCGAGGTCGGCGAGAACGTCGTGCTCGAGCATCGGCAGCAGCTGGCCGAGGTCCGCAAGCACGACCGGCCCCTGCGCGACACGCTGCACGTCCTCGGTCGCGCCGTGGCCGACGCCTTCGACCAGTGGACCGATCCCGGCACGCGTGACCACTACGCGCGCCTGCTGCTCGACATCGAGGGCCGGCTGGTGAGGACCTCCCGTTTCAAGTTCCTGCTCGACATCGACCCCGCCGCCCCGGACTTCTCGCAGGAGGTCGCGTCCCTCATCACCTCCGATGCCGACGTGCTCCTGTCCTTGGCCGCCATCGGCCTTCGGAACGCCGAGCTGTCCCCCACCGAGACGGACACTGCGCGCGTGGACCGTGCCCTGGCCCTGGCTGAGGCAATCCAGACCGCACGTCTGGGCATCCTCGTCGACAGTGATCTGAGCTGCCGGCTGCAACAGCTGAAGAAGACGAGGGACGAGCTTCGAGGAAGGGCGCTCGCTTCGTCTCGTTGAGTGGTCGACCGGCTTGGCGCCGCTACGGAGCCCGAGGTTCGTGTGCGTCCCAGTCCCAGGTCAGCCCTCAGCCCGCGCCGAGCGAAGGCGTCGCTGCGCCCTGAAATGGGTGATCGACATGATGAGTGCGACCAGTGCGACCAGGCCGAGGGTGGCGACGACCCACCACTCCGCCTCGCCGCTACCCTCGTCGGGCTCGAACGGGGTGACCTCCTCGATCCAGGTCGGCCAGACCAGGGTGGCGATGGCGGCGGCGCCGAAGATCAACGCGGTGACCAGCTCGACGCGTGCCCGACTCATGAGCCGACACCGCTCGTGTGCGAGCTGTCGCCCGGAGCCGCACCGGCGGAGATGTCGTCCGCTGATGCACTCGTCGGCGTGTTGTCGCCATTCGGTCTCGGGGCTCCCACCTGAGACGGAGGGAAGCCGGGCGCACCGGCGGCCGCACCGCGCGCCGCAGTGACGGCGTCGGCCGACGGGGCCGGCCCTGCCGACAGGGCGCCGATCGCCGCTGCCCGAGCCGCCAGGTCGGCCGGGACCGCCGCCACGTCGCCTGAGTCCCCGGGTGCCCCGGTGAACGCCATGCCAGCTTGGGTGTCACCGCCCCTGCGTCCCTCGTCTCCCGCGCGCCGGTCGGGAGACTCGCCCTCGTCGATCGTGATGGTTACTTTCATCGCTCCCCTCCTAGTTCAGGACCGCGTAGCGGCCTTCGAAGGTGACTGGCACCGAAGCGAGGTTCTTCACGGTGATCCAGTACGTGCAGCTGTTGGCGTCGGCGCGCTCGACCGCCACGTCCCAGTCGATCTCCGGCGCGCCGTTGCGCACGGTCGTCGGCATCATGTACCAGACGACGTGCCACGAGGCCGGCCACCCGAAGGTGAACCACCTTTGGCTCGCCCCGGCCGGCAGGGTTCCGGTGAATTGAACGTTGGTCCACATCGTTGGCTCCTAGTAGCGGCTCAGGATGGCGTAGCGGCCTTCGAAAGTGATGGGTTGCGCGGTGAGGTTCTTGACCGTGATCCAGTAGGTCACGTATTCGGCGTCCGCCCTTTCGACCTGGACCTGCCAGGAGACCTGCGGCGCGCCCGGTGCGACGGAGGTGGGCATGACCGTCCAGACGACGTGCCATGTGGCGGGCCACCTGAACGTGAACCACCGGCCGGTCGCATTCGCGTCGAGACGGCCGGTGAACTGGACCCGGCAGATGGGCTGTGTCATCCACCCGTCGACGGGAATCTCCCAGACGCCGCGGTTGCGCAGGCCCGCTCGCAGCACCCGCGCGTGCGGGTGAAATGCGAGGTCACCAACGAAGGCGTTGGGCAGAGAGTCGGCGAACGCACTCCAGGACGCCCCGGTGTCACGGCTCTGGTAGACGCCCAGGTCGGCGGCCACCCAGATCCGGCCTCGGTCGCCGTCGTCGACGGCGATCGCGTTGATCGCCAGGGCCGGCAGTCCGGCGCTCCGATCGGTCCACGTGCTGCCCCCGTCGTTGGAGACGAAGACGCGGCCGCCGCCCATCGTGCTGCTCGCCGAGATGATCCGGCCTGACCCACCGACCTCCGCGTAGATGTCGCTGACCCACGCACCGGCGCGAGGCGTGGTGAGTGCGCTGAGCGCGGACCAGGCCCCGGAACTGAACCGGGACCGAAGGATCCGCCCGTCGGTGAGCCCGACCAAGACGGTTTCCGGGTCGGGGATGTACATGGCGGACGCGGTCCCCGCGCTGGGGTAGCCGAGCCGCACCCAGGTGCTCCCGTTGTCCCTGGACACGTAGAGCGCGTTCATGCCGATCGCAACGGTGCTGCCGGTCGTGGCGCTCGACTCCACCGGTGGGTAGAACAGACCGACGTCTTCCCCGGCGGGACGAGCCGGGGTGATCGCGCCCCAGCTGTTCCAGTCGCCGCGAGACGTTGACCGCAGCAAGGCGCCCCATTGTCTGCTGTGAACCACCGTGGCGGGCACCTGCCGGTTCACCGCGACGTCGCCGCCGTCCGCGTCGTCGACATGCTCCCACGTACTGGGGCCGGTCCATCGGTTGGTGCCGTTGTCCTGGGTGCCACCGATCAGCCAGCGAGCCGATCCCCAGTCGTGGGCGATGTACTCGTACTCGCTCACGACGAGCCCGTTGTTGCAGCTCTGCCACGTGGTTCCGCGGTCCTGCGATCTGAACAGGCCGCCATCACATCCGGCGTACACCGTCGCCGGCGCCCCGGGTTCGAATGCGATGGAGTGCTGGTCGGGATGGATGGAGTCGCCGGTCGCGCCTTTGTTGCTGATGGTCCGCCACGTCCAGGTCCCACCCGCCAGGTCGCCCCGGTGGATCTCGATCGCGCCGCAGTAGACCTGGCTGTCGTTGTCCGGTGCCACGGCGACATACCAGTCGTACCAGGACTGGCCCGTGCTGAGGCCCGGTGGCGTGGCGACGGCCGTCCAGGCGCCGGCCGCTGAGCGGCGCCACAGGTATGCCGTCGGTACGGTGCCGCCGCCCGGCTGGGGGATGAGGGGCGCGCCCGTCCCGAACGCGTACGCGACCGGCGGGTTGGAGGGCGCCATGGCCACCGCCAGGCGGCTGAACGATGCCGGGGCGCCCGGCAGGGTCACGGCTGTCCATCCGGTGCCGTTGTCGGTCGAGCGGAACAGTCCGTCGCCGCATGCGGCCAAGGTCTCCCCGGACCGCACGGCGATCGCCCACGTCCGCATGCTGCGGCGCTGGGTCCACGTCGCGCCTGAGTCGGCCGACACGTACAGCCCGCCCGTAGTGCCGGCATACAGCCGCTGTCGGTTCGCCGGGTCGACCACGAGGCGGAAGAAGCCCTGCCCGACGAAAGGTGCGGTGCACCGCGGTGACCAGCTGGCACCGCCGTCGGACGACTGAAGGACTCCGTTTCCGAGGAAGGACCACCAGTCACCTTCGCCGGTGCCGCAGTACACCGTGGTCGGGGCCACCGGGTCGAACGCGATGGCCCCGACGGTCAGGGTGGCCTGGAAGTCCGTGCGCGGGCTCCACGACGCCCCTCGATCCCGGCTTTCCCATACGCCGCCGTTGGCTGCACCGGCGAGGACGTGCGCCGGGGACGAGGGGTCGACCGCCAAGGCGGAGATGCGGCCCGAGACGTTGACCCTGCTCGACCCGTAGGTCTGGCCATTGGTGACGGTCCATGGGCCGATCGAACGCCACTGCGGGCCCGACGTGGTCGGTGGACCAGTGAGGTCCTCGGCCACCGCGGCATACGTCTCTGCGACCTGTGGCGCGGCCGCCTCCAAGTCCATCGAGGTCTCGGACGCCTCCCCCTGGGATCTGCCCTTGGCGTCGGCTGCCGCCTGGCTTGCCTTGCCGGAGCTGCGACGGCCTTTGGCGGGCTTGTCCTGGGCCGGCGCCAAGAGGCCGAGCTCCCTGGCTTGGGCGACCGCGGCATCTGCCTCGGGCTCGGCGACGGCCTGACGCACTACCTGCTCGGCCACCCGGCCCATCTCGTGACTCTGAAGCAGCTCCAGGAGCCGGGACATCGGCTTTCCGCCCGGCGGTCTCTGCGGCCGGTCAGCGGCCGGATCCTCGACGACCGCCGCGTTGGCTCCTTCGGTCCCGCTACCTCTCATCGTGGTCCCCCTTTTCGCTCTTGACGGTCCTTCACGTCACACGGGAACTCAAAGCGTGTGTCGTGAGCGGTGTCCGGAGAGCGGTACAAACACCGTCAGGTGTATGAGTCCCCCTGAGGGGACTGGTCCTTCGGGTCTCGCTCTCCGTCCGAGTCGGGCTGGGCAGCGTCGGGCTCGGGTTCTTCCTCCGGCTCGGCCTCTGCCTCACCGGACGGTGCCTGGGCCGGAACGATCCCGCGAGATCGCAGCTCCTGCTCGAGCCGCGCTGCCGGATCATCGGAAGGGCTTTGCCCAGCCGTGTTTGCGTGATCCGCTGGAGGCTGTTCGGAAGAGTTCATCAGTTCCTCACCCCTGTGCCGGAACTCATACGGCCCAAGACTTGATCCGTCCACTCTCCTCCTCGAGTGCATCTATTCGCAGGAGTTTGATGAGAGACTCCCCCTTTACGGGGCAGGGATTGCGCTGGTGTCATTGCGCTGGTGTCATTGCGCTGGTCTCATTGCGCTGGTCTCATTGCGCTGGTGTCAGTGCGCGCCGTGCTCGATCCCGAGCAGGAGCATGAGAGTCCGGCGCACGCGCTCGAGGTCGTCGCGACCCACGACGGCCGCCCAGTCCTGCTCGACCCGGCGGCCGGCGTCGAGAGAGACCGGTCCGAGCGAGCGGCCCTTGTCGGTGAGGAAGACGAGGCTGGCCCGTCCGTCGTCGGGGTCGGGACGCCGGGTGACATAGTCCGAGGCGACGAGCAGGTCGACCGACTGAGCCATGGACTGCTTGCGCACCTTGGCCAGGCGGGCCAGCTCCCCCACCTGGATGCCCTCCGGGGGCACGAAGGGGATGACGTTGGCGTGCGCCGGGGTGAGGCCCGAGACGCCACGATCACGCAGGGCGGCATCCATGTCTGCGCCCCACTGCTGGGCCGCGAGGCGCAGAAGGAGACCGACGAGCGGCGTCGGGTTGTCGCGGACTGACATGATTGACAGGCTCCTGTCATTTTCTTACGGTGGACAGGTAACTGTCTAACACAGGAGGGCATCATGACATCGACAGACGCCACGGCGAATCCACCGACACCCGCGCCGGAACTGCCGTTCGGAACCGCACTCGCGCTCGCCCAGCGCACCCTGAGCGCTCCCCTCTCGGCAGTCCTCGAGGACGAGCGGCTGCCCATGCTGGAATGGTTCACCCTCAACGCACTCGGGCTTCGCGGCACGATGCGCACCGAGGTCGTGACCGGGCTGCTGGCCGGCAACGGGCTGGACTCCTCGGCCGCGCTCGACCTGCTGGCGCACATGAGCAGCTCCGGGCTCGTCGAGCTGCACGCCGATACGGTCTCGCTGACGGACGCCGGCGTCTCCCGGTACACCCGCGCGCGGGACCGGATCAACGAGGTGACAACCCGGATCTTCGAGCCGTTCGGCGCGGCCCGTGTGGAGTCGGCCCGGATCCTGCTCCAGGAGATCGCGTACACCGACCCCGAGGAGCTCACGCGTCGATCCGTGTATGCCGTCGGACGGCCCTACTCGTCATCGCTTCGTGATCTGGACAAGCCGGACGATGGCGCATACTGAGGGGTGCCAACATACGGATCCTCCAGCCGACGCCACCTCGCCACCAGCCCCTTCCCAGCCGCCGTGGCGACGGAAGCCGAGACCTTCGAGATCGGGGACCGGGTCACCCACATCAAGCACGGCCTCGGCGTCGTCGTCGGGCAGAGCGAGTCGACGGTCACGCTACGGTTCGAGTCAGCGCTGATCCGGGTCAAGAGCCCGTACGACCGGCTCACCCGTCTCTAGTCGACCGTCGCAGACACGACGAAGGCCGGTCCCAGCCTGGGACCGGCCTCGGTCGGCATCGGCGGATGTGGTCTGCCGAGATGCTCAGAGTGTCGAGATCAGATGACGCGAACCCGCATCGCCTGCGGCCCCTTGGGACCCTGCTCGATGTCGAACTCGACGGTCTGGTTCTCCTCGAGGCTGCGGTAGCCACCGCCGGTGATCTCGGAGTAGTGGACGAAGACGTCCGGACCCTCGGTCGGGGCGATGAAGCCGAACCCCTTCTCGGAGTTGAACCACTTGACAGTACCTTGTGCCATGACTGGCTCCTTCAGGTTGAGGTGGGACCGACCGGTCGGTTGGCCCCGAGTCATCAGGGGACGCACCCACTCCAGAACCTGAAGAAACTGCGCTCGCTGGTCGTCCTTGCGAGCGTGCGAACACGAGCACTCAAACGTGACGGGGAGACAGTCTAGCGGAACCCGTCCGGGTGGTGGGCCGCGCGCCACGGTGGCGAGGCAGGGACCGGGGTGCTGGACGCCTCGTCCGGACCTCGGACAACCGTAGGAGCCGAGCGAGGCTCACGCTGTGGCGCGAATCCGATCCGTGGTGAAGAAGTCCCCGATGGGAGGCCTTTGCACGAGCCTCGGCAGCCACGCCGCCCTATTTCGGTCGAGGAACCGAAAGCGTCTTGGCGAGCGTGCGGCGAGCAGGTTCGGCTCTTCGACGTAGGCCATCGCGGCCTCGGCGAAGTCTTCACTCGGTCCGCCGGAGACCATATAGGAGGTGAGTGGCTGCTCGATCCACAGCGATGAGTTCCAGTTCTGACCGGTGATCTCGTACTGTGCCGGCGGTGGGGTTCCGCTCGCAATGGCCGTCTGAACGGCGGGGACACCGATATCGAAGAGCTGCGCCGCCGAGGTCGCCGTCCAGCCGATCTCCCGGCGGTACGCGGTGAAGGTCGCGGGGTCAGCAGCCATGGCGGCCTCGGCCAGGCCGTGACCGAGCTCGTGGGTGAAGATACGGCGAATGTTCTGCTCCCGCGTCGGCAAGGGGACTGGTGCACCGCTGACCTGGCCCGGGGCTGAGAGGCCGATGACGACCGGGGGATAGTTGGCGGCGGCCGTGCTGCGGCCCGTCGGCAGTCCACGCCTCGCGGTCACCGACGAGTCATAGACGATCAGTTGTCCCGCGCCGAACGATGCGCCCGTGTCAGGGTCCGGGACCCCGATGCCCGCTGCGTTGACGTGGTAGTCGACCTTGAAGAACAGGATCTCCGTTACCGCGGGATATCCGCCCACGCGTGCCTCGAAGTCCTCGAAGCTGTCGACGATGGAGCGGTACACCGGTGAGCTCGTTCCTGGGTCCCATGACTGCCAGTTGGGCAGAGTGATGCCGCCGGGGGGAGCACCACCTTGCGGAGTCGAGAGGGAGGTCTGCTCCGCTTCCGTGCCGGTGGCGATACGGGTCACCCCGAACCTGCGCATCGCCTGCTCGAACTCGGTGCGCGACATCGTTGCCGCCGCTGGCGGCGGGGCGTTGAGCAGGTTGGGGTCGGGCGCGGGCGGCCGTGAACGCCGCTGGCAGTAGACCGTCCCTGGCTGGTTCGCGGCCCAGTTCGCCCCGGCCAGCGACGCACCACGAGCAACCTCACCTGCGGCGGCCTCGGCCTGGGACTCAGCACGCTCGTCGGGCCGTGAGATCCTCGACGGCGCTGGTGCCGACCGGTCCTGGTGCTGCACGACGTGCGCGAGCTCATGAGCGATGAGCTGCCGATCGTGCTGCAGGTGGTCGCCCGCGAGCACGATATGAGATCCCCATGCGTACGCGCTCGCGCCGAGGGCATCGGTGGAGGCCACGGCGCGATCGTCGCTATGAATGCGCACGCGGCTGAAGTCGTGACCGAAACGCCGCTCGAAGTACGATCGCGATTGGGCATCGAAAGGTGTGCCGGGCGAACGCAGCACCTCCTGCACCATGGCGGAATCTGCGGCGGCCCTCGTCTGCGATGTAGCGACTTTCGGAGCAAACATTGTCGCACCCGCTTGGTCGTGGCTTGGGAAAAGACAAATCGATGTAGATTCCGATTTTACCACGCCCTATCAAAGGTAACAGGTGAACTGCTTCGTGAAAGAGGCGAAACCCCGGCCTGCGGCATACATTCACATGGAGATAGGAAATAGACGCCAGCGGGAGCGTGGCATTTGACGAGCGCGTCAGCGCCAAGCGGCCACGATGGTGGCCACCATGACGAGCGGGAAGCCCACCCACAGCAACAGGCCAAGCGCTGCCCCCTTGCTGTGGAGTCGATGCCGATCCGGGTGACGAGGAACACCAACGGCGTCGAGCAGGATCGACAGCGTCGAGTGGCGGTCTTCGACACCCAGCCGACCGGGCGCGCGGCGGGTCGCGACGGCATACCTCGGATGCTTCTCCCAGCGGACTTTCGGGAAACGCTCACTTACCGGCCCGCGCGGGAATAGCGTCGACAGGTCACGTTTCCGGGGGCCCGGACGCGGGCCCGTTGCACTTGGAGGCACTGGTGTTCCGTGCGCGCGCTCGAATCTTGACGTTCGTGACGATCTCGGCCGTTCTGGTCGCCGGAGCGCAGGGCGCTCTCGCGCAGACCGCGCCTGACGTCGCCAAAGCGGCAGCACCCGCGGCAGCCAGTCCTCCGGCTCAGACCACCAAGGCCGTGCTCTATGCGTCGGACGGCATGCGACCCGACCTCATGGAGAGGTATGCCGCGCAGGGGGCCATGCCGACATATGCCGCGATGATGGCCAGTGGCGTGCGGGGCGAGAACGGCATGGTCCAGGCCTTCCCGCCCAACACCGGAGTCGGCTGGCACACCATCGCGACGGGCACCTACCCGTCCGAGCACGGTTCGACCAACAACACCTACTACCGGCCGGGCGAGGTGTTCAACAACCGCACCGCCTTCTCCGCGCCAGGAACCCTTCAGGCCGACCACATCGCCGCGGCGGCCGAGCGGGCCGGCAAGAAGGTCGCGCAGATCGAGTGGGTCGGTGGTGCGCAGGCTGGGATCGCCGGCCCCACCGTCGACTTCACCAACTTCTTCTCGACGCGAGGCGTGCTTGCCTCGCCGCTTGTCCCAGGGGAGCAGTCGGGTGCCGCGGCCTTCGGGATCAGCTACCAGGTGGCAGGGTTCGCCGGAGCGAGCGGGTGGTCGAACGTCCCGGCCGGCGACCCGGTCGCGCCGCCGCAGGAGACCCAGCTGACGGTGGCGACGACGTTCGCCGCGCAGAACCCGACCCGTCTCTACGACATCTACGTCTACGACTCTGTGGCGGACGGCATCTCGGCGTACGACCGGGCCCTGCTCGTGCGTGCCTCGGCCCTCAAGGACGGCTCGCAGGCAGCCACCAACCTCGGCGTCGGTGACTTCAAGGAGGTCAAGCTCACCGGCGCGAACGGGCTCATCGGGGTCCGCAACGGCCAGACGGCTGGCTTCTACACCAAGCTCATCTCGCTCTCGCCTGACCTGTCGAGCTTCAAGCTCTACTTCACGTCGGTCGAGCGCGTCATCGCGACCTGCTCCACCGCCGCGTGTGCGGCTCTGCCGGCCGGTGGCAGCGGCGAGGACCCCCTCGAGAAGTACATCGCCGACAACCTGCCGACAGCCATCGCAGCCGACTTCGCCCCGCTCGAGGCTCGGGTCATCGACGAGGACACCTACGTGCAGCAGGGGCGCGACCTCGAGAAGGCCTACGGCGACGCCGTGCTGCGGTTCATCCTCGGCACCCTCCAGCCCAACACCGACCTCGCGCTCGTCGGCTACCCCGTCACGGACGAGTTCAGCCACCAGTTCATGGCGCTCGTCACGCCGACGGCTCCCGATGGCGGGCCCAACCCGGTCTTCGACGACACCGACTACAACGGCATACCAGACGGCCGGGTGGCGCAGCGGGAGGGGTACATCCGCAGCGCCTACCACGAGGCCGACGCCAAGCTCGGGCTCGCGCGCTCGCTCATGGGTGGGTCGCCGACGACGATCGCCGCGTCGGACCACGGGTTCGGACCCCAGTGGTATGCCGTGAACGCCGGCAAGGTGCTCTCCGACGCCGGCCTGCAGTCTCCTGAGCAGCCGACCAACTGCCGCGCGGCCGCCACGACGAACCTGGCGAAGGCCTGCTGGGCCGGTGGCACCGCGCAGATCTACATCAACCAGACGCTCCCCCAGGGGACGACGTACGAGCAGGTGCGGACCCAGGTGATCGACGCGTTCCAGCACCTCACCGACAAGGACAACCCCGGCGATCCGGTGATCCTCAAGATCTTCAAGAAGGAGGAGCTGCGCAATGTCGACGGCAGCGACTCGCTGCACCCCAGCCGCAGCGGTGACGTCGTCGTCGTGGCCGCCCCGCCCTACCAGTTCGACGCGGCGACCCCGGGCCAGACCATCGCGCTGTCGAACTTCTTCGGCCAGCACGGCTACCTGCCCGACCTGGTCGACCTGCCCCACAACATCAACATGCACGCGACCTTCGTGGCCGCGGGTCCCGGCATCCGTAAGCAGGCACCGGTCGCGGGGATGCGAGCCGTCGACATCGCGCCGACGCTTGCGTTCCTCATGCGGATCCCCGGGCCGCAGCAGGCGCGGGGCAAGATCCGCCTCGACCTCACGACGACGCCGAACCTCAAGACGGCCACGATCCTTGACATCAGCGACTTCCACGGCCAGCTCATCCCACTTGCCGAGGTGCCCGACAACACAACCACACCGGTCGGCACGCCCGCGACGCCCGCGTTCACCATCGGCGGCTCGGCATTCCTCAAGACGTGGTTCGACTGGTACCGGAGCACCGGCGAGGCCGCCGACGGGTCGCTGCTCGTCGCAGCCGGAGACTCGGTCGGGGCGACGCCGCCGATCAGCGCCTTCTTCGGCGACACCCCGACGATCGAGACGATGAACGACATGGGCGTCTCGGCGGACGGCCTCGGCAACCACAACTTCGACAAGGGCTCGGCCTACCTGCGCAACACGCTGATCCCCCTGGCGAAGTACCCGTTCCTGTCGGCCAACGTGGTCGACGCCAACGGCAGGACACCCGCCGAGTGGAAGCCGTCGCAGGTCTTCAGCTTCGCCGGAGCCAAGGTCGGCATCGTCGGGTTCACCAACGACGACGCCCCAACCCTGGTGTCGCCGACCGCCTTCGACCCGTTCCACGTCGCAGACTCGCTCGCGGCGGTCAACGCCGAGGCCGCGCGCCTCAGGTCGACCGGCCTGCGGACCATCGTCGCGATGGGCCACCTCGGCGCGACGGCCGGCACGCTGGTCAACCCGACCGGTCCGCTCCTGGACCTCGCCGACAACGTGTCCGGCGTCGACGTCGTCATCGGCGACCACACGGACTTCCAGGTGGTCAGCACCCGGGCCAACGGCGTGCTCGTCACGGAGAACAGGAGCAAGGGTATCCGCTTCACCCGCGTGCGGATCGTCGTCGACCCGGCGACGAAGGCACCGGTCTACGAGACGGCCGACTTCCACAAGCCCTGGGACATCGGTGTCACGCCGGACCCGACCATCCAGGCCCGCATCGACAGCCTCAATGCGCAGCTCCAGCCGATCCTCGCCGGTGTGATCGGGTCGTCGACGCGCTTCATACCGCGCGCGGACGCCTGCGGTCAGTCCGCCGGCCGGACGTGTGAGTCGCTCGTCGGCAACGTCGTAAGCGACGCCATGCGCAAGACGTACTCGTCGATCGGAGTCGAGTTCGCCATCACGAACTCGGGCGGCCTGCGGGACGCGCTCACGTGCCCGACGGTCGACAACCCGTCGGACTTCTGCCCGGCGTACTCGCCACCTCCGTTCCCGATCAGTCGCGGGCAGGTGCTCACGGTCCTGCCGTTCGGCAACGTCGTCGTGACCCTCTCCGTCAACGGCGCCGAGCTGAAGTCGATGCTCGAGAACGGCATCTCCCGGATGCCGGCGATCGACGGTCGCTACCCGCAGGTCTCTGGTCTGTGCTTCACGTACGACATCTCGGCGGCGATCGGATCACGCGTCACGGGTGCAGTGCGGCAGGCCGCCGACGGCTCGTGCTCCGGGGCTCCTGTCGACCTCACCGCGGCGAGCACGTACAAGATCGCCGAGAACGACTTCATGGCGTCTGGTGGGGACGGCTACCCGAACTTCGCGAGCCGCGCGACCACCCAGAACATCATGGACCAGGTCGTCGCCGACCACATCACGGCCAGCTCACCGGTGAGCCCGGAGATCGTCGGACGGAGCCACTGCATGACGTCCGGTGCGACGGCCTGTCCAGTCGTGGTGCCCTGAAGGGCGGAAGGTGCTGGTACTGATGCGCTTTCGCGCGTGGGGGGCGGTCGTCGCCGCAATCGCGGCGGCGGCCCTCGCCCTGCCCGTGCTCACGGCGCCCACCGCCTCGGCCCACGCCGGAGAGGAGGCGCTGCTCGTCGAGCCGCACGCCACCTGGCCCGGTGGCACGGTCATGGTGCGGGGGGACCTGCCAGTGACGAGCGACGTCCACCTGCTGCTTGTCGACTCGGCGGGACGGATGACCCAGGTCGGTCGTGTCGACGACCCACCCAGCGGACACTTCGAGGTCCCCGTCACCGTGCCGGCGTCGACGCGGGCCGGGGCGTGGTCGATCGTCGCCGTCGTGGGTGGCGACCCGGTGGGCCAGGTCGCCCTCACGGTCGGTGCCGCCCCGCCGGCGGCGGGAGAACGCGCCGACCAGGCGGAGCCGATGCTCCCCCCAGGGGCGAGAGCCGCGCCAGCGCCCGCGGCCCAGCCGCCCAGCTCTGGCGGGTATGCCGCTGCGGCTGAAGTCGTCCGGGCCCCGGCCTCCACGGCTCCCCCTCAGCCGCCCAGCGGCCCGACCGCTGGGGCGTGGATCCTCGCCGGAGCCCTCGTGGCATCGGTGACGGTAGGGCTCACCGCATACCTCATCGTGCGCCCGCGCCGCCTGCGAGCCCGGCCTTTCTGAGGGACGGCCGAGCACAAGTCCGGTGGTACGGCGTCACGTCTATCCGAGAACCTCAAAGGACGTGCAGAAGAAGACCCCAAGGGCCGATGCCTCATCGGCAAACTGGTTGAGGAGGCTCGAGTGTCTTGGGAACTGTCGCGTCAGACTGAGGCGATGGCGCGCGCCGACGATGAACGCAGGCGAACTCATGTCGGCCCGCGCATGCCCGACCAAGATCATCGGACTTGAGTAGGTGCCTTCCAGGGTCTTGACGACACGATATCGCGTCACAGACACCATGTACTCGTCCCCGGCGTCGGGCGCTTGCGGGCCACGCGTCTCAACGGTGGCGTCAACAAGCAAGTCGCCTTCCATCAGCTTTCCCTTACGGTGCCGGACGCGTCACGGTGATCACCACGCGACGATTCCGCACTCGATCCACCTCTGCAGTGTTCGATGCGACAAATCTTGTCGCGCCTCGTCCTTCGATGTGGATACGTCCACTGTCCACTCCGGCGGCCACGAGCCCGTCGCGTGCGTGTTCTGCGCGACGACGAGATAGGTCGAGATTGTGAGCGGCGGTGCCTGTCGAGTCCGTAAAACCCTCGACAAGGACGGTCGAGAGCGTGTCAATCGCGAGAGCAGCAGCGACGCCTGCAATCGCGGCGCCCCCGGCCGCGGGAAGCGCGTCGGAGTCGATCACGAAGTGGTCTATCACATCTACCGACGCAACATTCTTCGCGACGCGTCTCACGTTCGAGATCGTGAAGTCACCTCCGGCATGACGAGTGCGGTCGAACATCAGGTAGTAGTTCTCGAAGTCGTGGATTCGTGTCTCCACGTCCCCCACCGTCAGGCCGGCCGCCGCCACACGGCGCCCCGGACCCACGAGCGACTCCGCGACCGAGCTCTCCGCCTGCAGGCCCGCCTCATGGGCATCCGTGAACAGATCTACTCCAGGGGCCGGAACGGCGGCATGCGCGTGATAGTTCTCGGAGATCTCATGTGCCAGCTTGGCGATGCCGTTTCCCGGCGCTCCACCCTCGATGGCAAGGACGTCATCCATGTCTATGCGCTGCACCCTGCTCCCCGTCAGGTCAGAAGGGGTTGGAAAGGCGCCGACAGACACACCGACCTGGTGTGTGCCGAAATTGACCTCGGCATCTTGCACCCTGTCGTTCATGATGGTTGTCAGTATTCCCTCCAGGGCGGGTGAGGTCGCTGGGACCACTCTCGACGCGATAGCCTGAATTTCGTTCGTCAGAGGATCCCGCTTCAGGTCCTGCCCGATCGCAGGGGCGACCAGATCAATGAAGCTGTCGACATCTGCCTGACTTCCTGTGGCGATCAGCCGCCGTTGAGCGATCGGGCGCTCGACCCCCCGTTGCTGAACCGTATGAGCCAGCTCATGAGCAAGGAGCGAGCGGCCGGCAATCGTCGACGGATCATATTGGTTCGCGCCGAACACGATGTGCTCCCCCACCGTGAACGCTGCCGCGTCCAGTGCCCGGGCGGCATACGCCGCTGTTGTGTCCGCATGGACCCGGACCTTGCTGAAGTCGTGGGTCGCCCGAGGTTCCGGTCCCTGCCCAAGGTCAGGGCCCGAATCTGCTGGCGCCCCCGCCCCATGCGCCGGTGAGATCTGTTCTGAAATGTGATCGGCTTCCCGCTCGTCGGGGTCCGTCGAACGACTGGCCCTCATGCCGTACCGGGCAATATGGTGCCCCGAGGGGTGAATGCCGATGTGGTGCTGCCCAAGCTTCGGTTCCATGAGGACGCGGGTGGCCGCGTCGAGTGGCTGACCAGCAGAAGACAGCACATCGTGCACGATGGACGGAACCTCGGACCCGGTGGAGACTGCCTTGCGCTGCCCTGCGTAGACCCGGAGCCGGGAGATGTCGTGCGCAGGGCTTGATCGAACAATTCTTCGAAAGACGTCTTGAGGCAGGCTTCTCACCGCTCCAGCCGCGGCGATGTCTGCGGCAGTCCGGGCAGGTGCATCGTGCGCATCCCGTGAAGGACCCGCCGGGGCCGACGCCAGATACGAATCAGAAGCACACGACGTCCTCGAGGGACGTCGTGCGACGGCCATGAGCTGCCTCCTCGTTCGGCTGTGCAACCGTTTGGAGCATGTGTCGGTGTGGCGCATGACATCGACTGCGGTGCAAGTGTGGCGATATGTCGTCACCGCGTCGTCAAAGCATCGTCACCCGTCGCCGTTGCCTGTCCGATCTAGCCGAGCCCCACGGCATGAATCTCGATCTCTGTCTGGTCGCCCACGCCGACTGCCGCGGAGCTCATCATCGCCTTGCTGACGCTCAACCACCCGCGTCCCGGAGCGTCAAACGTTCCGCCCGCCCTGAGGCACTGGGTTCACAGTGCACACGAACCGCTTGACGACGCCCGTGTCGATGAGGTCGCCCGAGCGCCTCGCTCCATGACGGGCCACCTACCGGGTTCTTACGGGCTCGTGACGTCGCTGCTGGGGATGGCACTCTCCCCCGGCCTGGCGACCGATGAGACCTATCCTGAGCACGTGCAACAGGTGCTCGTCGTCGACGACGACGTGACCGTGTCGGGCGTCGTGGCGGCATATCTCGAACGGGCCGGACTCGGCGTCGAGGTCGTCGCCGACGGTCTGGTCGCGGTCGCGGTGGCAACCGCGCGCCGACCCGATCTTGTCCTCCTCGACCTCATGCTGCCCGGCCTCGACGGGTTGGAGGTGTGCCGGCGGCTACGGGCCATCCACCCCGGCCTGCCGGTCATCATGCTCACGGCCCGGGGACAAGAGCACGACCGGATACTCGGCCTGGAGCTTGGCGCCGACGACTACGTCACGAAGCCCTTCAGCCCGCGCGAGCTCGTGTTGCGTGCCCGGTCGATCCTCCGGCGTGTGAGCGCCACGGCCGAAGCCGAAACCGCCGGCACCGGAGGCCCGGTTACGTCGACAGGCGACGCGGCCGGGCCGGAGATTCCGGCGCTCGACCTCGTCGACGGCGACCTACGGATCGACGTGCGTGGGCACCGAGTCTTCCTGGGCGCTCGCGAGCTAACCCTGACGACAAGGGAATTCGACCTGCTGGCGTGGTTCGTCGCTCACCCGGGACGGGTGTTCACGCGATCCGACCTGATGAGGAACGTGTGGGGGTGGGACTACGGCGACGAGTCGACCGTGACCGTGCACGTTCGGCGGGTCCGGGAGAAGGTCGAGGCCGACCCCGCGCAGCCGCGCCGTCTCGTCACGGTCTTCGGGGTGGGCTACCGGTGGGACCCGGCCACGCACGAGGCGCCCTCCTGATGGACGGCCAGGGAGTCCAGGCGGTCCTGCTGTCGGCCGGGGTGGCAACCGTCGTCGGGGCGCTCGGGGCATGGCTCGTCCAGTTCGCGACACGACGTCCCACCATCCACGCGGCGCTGGCGGCGGCCTTCGCCGCGCCGCTCGTGGTCGTCCTCGCGGTGGCGGCCGGCATCTGGGCCAGCGCCCGGGCGATGCTCCTTTCCGAGCACGACTCCGAGCTTGTCCTGCTCGGGCTCCTCGCGACGATCCCCGTCGCGGTGGCCGCCGGATGGGTCATGGCCAGGCACGTGCAGGCCCTCGGCCGGGCCATCGCGCGCGCCGAGGAGATGCGGCTGCGCGACCAGCTCGTCGAGGAGCGTCGGCGCGAGCTGGTGGCCTGGGTGTCGCACGACCTCCGAAGTCCCCTTGCGGCGATGCGCGCCGTGACCGAGGCACTCGAGGACGGCGTCACGGCTGATCCTGCGGCCGCATATGCGCAGCTGCGCCGCGAGGTCGAACGCCTCGACGGCATGGTCGGCGACCTTCTCGACCTGTCGCGGATCACCGCGGGTGACGTCGCGCGGCACCGCGAGATCGTCGACGTGTCGGACCTGGTGTCCGACGTCGTGGCGGCTGCTCGACCGGTGGCCGCCGCCGCCTTGGTGGACGTGAGCGCATCCATCGCCGAGGCCGCACCCGCCAACGGGGCCACGACAGCCCTCGTCGACCCGCGCGAGCTGACCCGCGCCGTCGACAACCTGGTGTCCAACGCGGTGCGTTACACACCGCCGGGATCCGCTGTCGTGGTGGGGGTTTCGGCCGACGACTGCGTGTGCATCAACGTGGCGGATGCGTGCGGCGGCATACCCGAGGACGTCCTGCCGCGGGTCTTCGAGCCGGGCTATCGGGCTTCGTCGGCACGGACACCCGGCGATGCCGCCGGCGCCGGCCTCGGGCTCGCCATCGTCGAGGCGATCGTCGAGGGTCATGGCGGGACGGTCAGCGTCCGGAACTCAGGTCCAGGGTGCCGGTTCGAGATCCGGCTCCCGCAAGTGTCCCGCCACGAAGATGTGCGCCGCGGCGCCGAAAACGATGTTGAACGGGTCGCACCGGATCACGACTGAGGTGAGGCCCGCGACGAGTGCCTTTACGGACGTCGCGAACTTGAGGGTGCACACCGGCGTTGACCGCCCCCGCAGCAGGGAAGACGCTTGTCCCATGCCGCCGCCGCCCCTCACCGACCTCACGCTCGTCGACAACGTCCACGTCGCAGTCGTCTTCGGCGGGAAGGGCGGACCGGAAGAGGTCTTCGTCCTCGACCTCCACCTCGCCGCCCCGACCGAGGCCGCCGATGACGCGACGTACCTGTCCGCGCTGTCCCCCGTCGTCGCGCTGACGGATCCCGCACGAGGAGGCACCGTACGGATCGGCCGCGAGCACCAGCTCGGGGACCACAGGACCAGCACCGTGGCCGTCTCCCTGTCCCTCCCGAGGCCGCTCCCCCACGCTGACGAGACCGACCCCACCGAGCGCAGCCACGAGCAGCAGGCACTCGAGGCGGCGGTCGCGGCCGCCTTCCGGACCGTGATGACCGAGACCGCGGACGCCCCCACGCATGTCCTCGGCCACGACGAGGCCATGGCGACGGCCAGGCGACGACTGGCCGACATCTTCCCTGACGCTCTGGGTCCCACCTTGTCGGTCAGTGCCGAGCAGCACCTCGGCAGCGAGTGGGAGGTTCGCCTCGTCGGGCCGTCGGGCCCAAGCTTCGAGGTGCGGATCGGCTTTGTCGACGGTCACCCGGGCACGACTCGCGTCCGCCGGCTCCGCACGGACGAGGTCGTCGACTCCGTCGGCTCCGGCTGACACCCTGCTGACGTGCGGCGATCCGGGTGCCGCTTTCACGAATCCTCAAACTGTCGAAATCTTCGGACTATATGGTGGCGAGCGGGGAAAGGAGACTCGAATGCCACGATCTCGACGCGCCTCGGGCGGCGCACTGGCCGTCATTCCTGTGGCGCTCCTCGTGCTGGCGGGCTGCGGGTCGTCGTCGCCGGGATCGGCATCGGTCACACAGTCCGAATCCGTCGCACCATCCACCTCCACCTCGACATCGGCAGCGGGGCCCGCGCCCGCGGGTGCAGCCTGGCTCGATGCCGGTCATGGCGCCGCTGTCGTGAGCATGGGCAGCTCCACCTGCGTCCCCCAGGCCGGTGACATCACGGCGAGTGGTCAGACCGTCACCGTCGCGTTCACGGAGCCGGCGGCCACGACGCCGTGCACCTCGGACTTCGCGCCGCGGGCGTCCTACGTCGCGTTGCCCTCCGGCGTGGATGTGACCAAGGCTGTCCAGATCGTCGGGACCGGCGCGCTCGCGGGCTCCGTCACGCTCAGCGCGCTCTCTGCGTCGCCGGCCTCGGCTGGCCAGAACACCCCGAGCGCCGGATGGGTCGAGACCTCGCCAGCAGCCTCGGACGTCCCTCAGGGCAGCTTCGCGTTCCTGACCTGGGGATCGTCGACCTGCGTGCCCACCTTGGAGTCAGTCACCACCAAGAGCGCCGGGACGCTGACTCTCATGTTCGCCGCGCCCGCGGCAGCGGCCTGCACCATGGACATGGCGCCTCGCGCCGGCCTCACGGTCGCGCCGGCCACGGTGACCGGCAGTGACGTCAGGGTGTCGTTCGTGGGCGCCGGCATCGCCGGAACGACCAAGATGCTCGGAGTGCGCTGACCTACGGCACCGATGCACGCGAGCGGAGAGGCATCAAGCCTTCCCCGTCGGCGACTCGGTCGCGGGGCGCTGTCGAGCCTGGCTCGCCGTGACGTGCAAACGTCGCGGGCTCCGATGGTTTCTCTAGGCTGGCCAGATGGCTCTCAGGCTGGACAACATCGGCATCGTCGTCGAAGACCTCGCAGTGGCAGTCGAGTTCTTTCGTGAGCTCGGCCTCGAGCTCGAAGGGCAAGGCATGGTGGAGGGCGAGTGGGCGGGGCGCGTCACGGGCCTCGGCGACCAACGCGTCGAGATCGCGATGATGCGCACACCGGACGGACATGGCCGGCTCGAGCTCTCGCGCTTTCTCGCGCCGCAGGTGGTCGCCGACCACCGGAACGCCCCGGTGAACGCTCTGGGCTACCTTCGCGTCATGTTCGCGGTGGACGACATCGACGAGACGCTCCTTCGGCTCCGGGAGCACGGTGCACAGCTCATCAGCAGTGAGGTCGTCCAGTACGAAGACGTCTACCGGCTCTGCTATGTCCGCGGACCTGAAGGCATTCTCATCGGGCTCGCCCAAGAGCTGCGTTGAGCCTCCGCACGCCCGCCGCCCCTCTACCCCGCCACCGGACGTGAGCAGGCCCGGCGGCATACGGTGCTCGTATGCCGCCGGGCCCAGGTGGGGGTTGAAGGCTCAGCTGCTCGGGACCGCCCAGAGGTCGGCGATGGACGGGTCGTAGTCGCCGTCCACGTCCTGGAAGCGGACTCGCACGACGGAGCCCTTCACCAGGTCAGGACGGTCGACGACGAACTGGTACGCCAGGCTGGCCTGTCCGTTCGTCGAGAACGAGTAGCGGCGCTGGTGCACCACCTGGCCGTTGACGAGGACGTCGTAGGTCTTCGTCTGCGACTGGTCGTACGTCTCGATCATGCGGAGCGCGAACGGCCCGTCGGTCGGAACGGTCACGTCCATCTCGAACCACCCGCCGGGGTACGACGAGTGCGTGTACCGCCGGGTGAGACCCGCCTCGACGTTGGTGCCGGAGTGCTCCGACGCCGTGAGCCGGTGAGCGGTCTCGCTGGCGGCGACGCCGAGGTCGACGTGGTCGGTGAAGCTCGCGGGTGGCGTCGGCACGACGACCCTGAGCGAGCCGGTGGCGCGCTCGAGGTCGGTGGCGCCGACGGACGCCGTCACCGGAACCGCCCCCGTTGTCAAGTCGAGGGGTACCGCTACGGTCGCCATGACCGTGGCCGTGCTCCCGGCCGCAACCGTGAACGCCTGTGCTGCAGGCGCCGTCCAGCCGTCCGGCAGTGTCAGCGCGAGCTGGCCGCTCCGCGTGGTCGCTCCCTGGTTGCGCACGACGGCGGTGATGACCGCCGGCTGTCCCGGTCCGGTCGCGGTCGCCGGTCCGCTGACGGAGTCGACGACGACGGCTGGGGCAACGGTCACCGTGGCGCTGACGGGCAGTGTCGCGACGGACTCGTGGAACCGGTAGCTCACCGTGGCGGCGAGCTCGACAGGACCCGGCGTGCTGTCCGGCGCGACCGCGACGGTGAACCCGAGCGTGAGCTTCTGGCCTGGCGCGACCTCCGTGGGGCCGGCCTGAGGCTGGACGGTCCAGCCCGCCGGTGACGTGAGGTTCGCGTCGATGCCGCGGATCGTGTCGGTGCCGCGGTTGTCGACCACGACCTTGACGATGCCGGTGCCACCCTGGACCAGGGTCCCGTCCGGTGGCAGGAGGCTGACGACAGCCCCGACGAGGCGACCCGAGGCAGACGACAGCCGGGAGGTGACGGTGGCCAGGACGTCGAGGACGGCCTTGGCCTCCGCGTCCGTCAGGTCGCCGGTCTTCCGCTTCGTCTCGACCCAGCGACGAAGGTCCGCCGCCGTCGAGAGCGCCCGGTGCAGCACGGATGCCGTGTCGGGGTCGGCGGCGAGACGGGCGGTCCACGTCGCCCCGACCTCACGGTCGAGCTTGCTCCACTGTGCGGCGAGGTGGTTGGCCGTTCCGGCCGCGATCGATGCCGGTGCCGAGAAGCCCGTCACGGCTGCGCGAGCGTCTCCGATCGATCCCAGCACGTCGTCCACGGAGAAGTGGTACGTGCCGGAGCCGGCCTTGAAGACGGCGGCCCCGTTGTCCATCCGGAGGAAGGTCAGGCCCTCGGCGTCGGCCCCGGGCGTCCCTCCCTCGAGCACGGCCCAGCGGCTCGGCGCCGGGACATGCACCTCGGAGGTCGTGTTCGCGGGCACGGTGACGTCCATCGTCAGGCCGTCGGACCCCGTGCGCCACGACGAGGCGATCGTGCCGTAGGGCGTCTCATGGCTCATCCGGGCCCAGTCGATGCCGCCACCCGGCTGGGGAGCGACGACGGATCGCTGATACCCGGGATCGAGCGCAGAGACTCCCGCGAGCGTGCGGTACATCCACTCGCCGACCGCGCCGTAGGCGTAGTGGTTGAACGAGTTCATCTCGACCGGACCGAAGCTGCCGTCCGGCATGATCGAGTTCCACCGCTCCCAGACGGTCGTGGCGCCCTTGCCGATCTCGTAGCCCCACGACGGGTAGTCGGTGTTCTGCAGGAGCTGGTAGGCGACGTCGGTACGACCGATCGCGGTGAGCGCGGGCAGGAGCCCGTCCACCCCGAGGAACCCGGTCGACAGGTGCCAGTCACGGCGCTCGATGGAGGCGACGAACTTCGCGGCCACCAGGGCCTTGCGGTCTGCGGGGACGAGCCCGTTGTTGATCGTGAGGATGTATGCCGTCTGGCTGTTCCCCTTGACCGTGCCGTCGGCGCCGATGAAGGCGGCCTGGTAGGCCTGGGTGATGTCGGCGAGGCGGGCGCGGTACGCGGCGGCGTCGTCCTTCTTGCCGACGGCCTCGGCCATCTCGGCGAACTCGCGGGTGCTGCGTGCGACGAAGGCCGTGTCGAGGACGTCTGCCGGGGTGTTGTCGTCGAGGTTGAGCCAGTCGAGGTACCCACCGGTGGACCGGATGTGGTTGGTGGAGTCGCGGTCCAGATAGTCGACGTAGCGCTTCATCGCGTCGTAGTTGTCACCGATGACCTTCGTGTCGCCGTAGGCCTGCCAGAGCGTCCATGGGACGTGGACTCCGGCGTCAGCCCACCCGGCCGCACCGTAGCCGCCGTCGAACCGGCCGGGGATGACCGGAGCGACGCCGGGGAACGCGCCCGCGGCGTTCTGGGTGTCCCGAAGGTCCTTGAGCCACTTGGACAGGAAGGCCTGGGAGTCCATGTTGTAGACGGCGGTCCGCGCGAACACGTCGATGTCGCCGGTCCAGCCCATACGCTCGTCACGGGCCGGGGTGTCGGTGGGGATCGACAGGAAGTTGCCGCGCATGCCCCACTCGATGTTGCTGTTCAGCTGGTTGACGAGGGCCGAGGATGTCTCGAAGTCGTTGACCAGCGGACCGTCCGTGCCGAGCACGACACCGACGATGTCGGAGTCGGCCGGTGCCTCGCTGACGCCGGTGACCTCGATGTACCGGAAGCCGTGGAAGGTGAACCGCGACTCGTACGTTCCCGAGCCGTCGGCGCCGAACGTGTAGTAGTCGGTCGCCTTGGCACTGCGCAGGTTGGCGGTGTAGATCGACCCGTCCTTGTTGAGGACCTCTGCGAACCGTAGCCGCGCGGTGGTGCCCGGAGCTCCGTCGAGGGTGACCTTGGCACGACCGACCATGTTCTGACCGAGGTCGTAGATGTAGGTGTCGGCCGAGGGCGAGGCGATCCGGTGCGCGGCGAGCTGCTGGGTCACCCGGACCGGCTGGTCGGTCTGGGGCTCCAGGAGGCTCGTGGCCGAGGGGACCACGGTCACGCCGCTCCATGCCGACGCGTCATAGGTCGGGTTGCTCCAGTCGCCGACCGAGGCGGCCCGGCGCGCGTCGTAGGACTCGCCGTCGAGCAGGTCGGCAGACGTCCGCGGACCGGGCGTCGTGCGCCACGTGCTGTCGGTGCCGATCGTCTGCGTGGTGCCGTCGGCGTACTCGATGCGCAGCTGAGCAAGCAGGGACGTGCGGTCGCCCCAGACCCCGGTGCCGAACATCGCGACCTTCCCGGCATACCAGCCGTTGGCCAGCTCGGCGCCCACGGCGTTCGTGCCGGCCTTCAGCTGGGAGGTGACGTCGTACGTCTGGTAGGCGATTCGCTTCGAGTAGTCCGTCATACCTGGAGCCATCTCACGGTCCCCGACCCGGGCACCGTTGAGCTGCAAGGAGTACAGGCCACGCGCGGAGGCGTAGATCCGCGCGCTCCTGATCGGCTTGTCGGCCACGTCGAACGACTTCCGCAGCAGCGGGACCTCGTTGCCGATCGCGAGCCAGGCCTCCCCCGCGTCGCCCTGGACCTGGAGGCCACCGGGCGTGACCGTCCCCGCGGTGAACGTCCGGTCACCGCTGAGGAAGGACGTCTGGGCGAGCACCTTCCCGTCGGCGCCGGTCACGGTGACGTTCCGGACCAGCCCGGTCTCGGCGCCACTCGTGCGGAAGCCCATGATGCCGGGGCCGGCGAACGTCCGGTCGTCGCGCCGGTCGAGCACCACGCCGTCGACGCTCGTGGTGATCGTGCTGCCCGAGACGGCGATGGTGTAGCGGTGGGAGTCGGCGAAGCTGAAACCGGCCGGGAACGGGGTGGCGGACAGGACGCTGTAGCCGCCGTTCTTGACGTGTGGGCGAAGGGCCTTGGACGCCTCGCTGATCTGCCACATGTACGCGTGCTCGGTGTCACGACCGCGGAAGTAGACGCCCAGGGCGCCGGAGATCTTCGAGGCTGTGAAGTCGATGGTGTAGTTGGTCCATTCCGGGCCGTAGCGGTTCGCGCCGACGGCACTGACCCAGTCGGCGGTCCACTCGGCGGTGTTCAGGCCGGTCTCGAACGTCGCCGTGCTGCTCCAGTCGGAGGCAGCCCCGGTGTCGTCCCACACGCGGACCGACCAGTAGTAGCGCGTGTGCGACTCCAAGGCCGGGCCCGCGTAGGCCACGTTGACCGAGTCGCTCGAGGTGACGCGGCCGCTGGACCAGACGTCGGAGCCACCTGCCGTCCGGCCGACCCGGATCTCGTATGCCGTCTGGCTCACTCCGCGTCGCGAGGAACCGAGCTGCCAGCTGAGGGACGGGGCGGTGCCGGGGATGCCGAGCGGGTCGACGAGCGCGTTGGTCCGAAGGGCGGTGACGCTCGTGGCAGCTGTTGCGGCGGTGACGGTCGCGGTGGGCGCGAGCGTGTCCGCCCGGGCCACAGAAGGCGTCATCACCGCGCAGCCGATCGCGGCCACGACGGCCACGAGACGCGGTACTGGTCGGGATCTCACGTCATTCCTCCTTGAATGAATCGATTCATTCAGCGAAATGTAAGGGGCGCCGACCCGGCCTGGGAACGAAAGTGTCCGGAACCGGTCACACCGGTCAGATGAGGCCTCGCCGCACGGCCCAGACCACTGCCTCGATGGGTGAGATGACGCCGATGCGGTCGCAGACCCGCCTCATCCGGCGCCGAAGGGTCCGCTCCGACACCCCGAGCTTTCGGGCAACGAGGTCGAGCCGCAGCCCGCCGGCGGTGAGAGCCAGCAGGGTCAGGTCCTGGCGGCTGAGCAGCGGTTTCGAGGTCACCTGGGCTCCCTGGGCACCGCTGCCCGGGTGGACGGGTCGCACCTCGTGGGCAGGACCCGGTCCCCCACCGGGCCGGGGTGGGGAAGGAGTCACGGAGGGAGCCACGGAGGGCGGTCCAGGGCACACGGCGGACATGTCCGGCGCCCTACTCGGGGGCGCCGCCTCCCACCGTTCCGGGTCGTCGTTCCGGCCGCTTGGCCGAGTCCGAGGCCGGCCCGGTCGACCGGCGCACCACGAGCTCGGGCTGGAACACGACGTGGCGCGGCGCGGTCGAGCTGAGCAGGAGGTCGGCGGCGGACCAGCCAAGCTGGTAGGTCGGCTGGCGCACCGAGCTCAGCGGGACAGCGAGCTCGCTGGCGAAGGAGACGTCGTCGTAGCCGATCACGGAGAGCTCGTCGGGGACGTCCAGCCCGCGGTTGCGCGCGTGCCGCATCGCGCCGAGCGCGACGAGGTCGTTGACGCAGAAGACCCCGGTGACGTCGGGGCGTTCGGCGAGCAGCCGCGCCATGCCCAGCTCGCCTCCGGAGGCATCGAGCGTGTCGACCTGCAGCTCGACGAGCTCGGCTGCGCCGTCCGCGGCCCGGATGGCGCGACGCGCGCCGACCCGCCGGGCGCGGCACTGCTGCAGCGAGAGGGGTCCGTTGACGAACCCGATCCGGCGATGGCCCAGCGAGAGCAGGTGCGCGACGGCGGTGCGGCCGCCGGCGGCGTCGTCGGTCACCACGGAGGCGAAGTCCTTGACCCGAGGACGGTGGTCGAGAAAGACGACCTCGGTGCCCTGGTCAGTCAGTCGCTCGAGGTTGTCCACCGTCCGCTGCGACGGGGTCAGCAGGACACCGCGCAGCCGTTGTTGGGCAAAGGTGTCGAGGATCAGCCGCTCACGAGCCGAGTCACCGTCCGAGCTGCTGAGCAGCATCGTCAGACCGTCCTCGATGAGCCGGTCCTCGATGCCCCGCGCCACCTCCGTGAAGAACGGGTTGGCGATGTCGAGGACGAGCACTCCGGCCGTGCGGGAGGCGCCGGCTCGCAGCTGCCGGGCTGAGGCGTTCGGCACGAAGCCGAGCTGCTCGATGGCGGCATGGACGAGCTGCCGGGTCGCCTCCGCCACGATCTGCGGGCGGTTGAGGACGTTGGAGACAGTGCCGACGGACACGCCGGCACGGCGCGCGACGTCGCTGATCCGCGCATGGGGATGCCCGCCCGGCATCGGGCTGCTCACGCTGCTCACACCTGTTCACCCGCCCCTTCGTCGCGGCGTGACCTCATGCTGCTTGAATCCGTTCAACCGCGCAACAGGGAATGGGACTCCTGTCCGTTCGGACAGTCCGGTGGTCAGGCCGCGACACCCCCGAGCGACCGTGCGAGCGACGATCCAGAAGACAGCACCCCGGGTGTCGGCCCCGCCACCTCACGGTCGGGTGAGCCGATTCCACCTCCAGCCGAGCCGCCTCAGGAGTAGGAAGGAGCGCATGCGCACCTTCCAGATGGTCCGTGATGCCGACCCCTCCGGCATTTCCGGAACCGGCCTCGTGGCCGAGGGGGTCGAGTTCGGCGACGGCAGGGTCGCGCTTCGCTGGTGTGTGCCGGGCCGGCCCACCTCGGTCGCTGTGTGGGACGAGATCGAGGATGTGCTCGCCATCCACGGCCACGATGGGGCCACCCGTATCGAGTGGGAGCGATAGCAGGGCGCTCAGGCTCGGCGCAGGACTGTGCCACCGTTGAGGACGCGTCCGACCAGGATGTCGAGACCCGTGACCGTCCACGCGACGCCGTACCAGACGTCGTCGGTGCCTGACCACCGTCGGATCTTCACGTCATAGGTCTCCCCCGGCGTGGCGACGAACTCGGCGATCTCGTAGCTGTTGTCGAACGAGTTGCTGACGGCCACCTGGTTCCCGCGAGAGTCGCGAACGTGTAGGTCGAGGTCGACGGTCAACGTCGACGACAGCGGCAGGTGAATGCCCAAGAAGTCGAACGACGTGACGTGAGAGTCCCAAGCCAGCGCGACCTTGACGTGAGGCCACAGAGTCGTTCTCGGCACGGCAACCCGGTACGAGTACGTGGAGAACCGGTCCGTGCCGTAGTCCGACGACCGCGATGTCCCCACATCCCAACCACGGCGCCTTGCCGGGCCGTTGCGCGAGGACCGGCTCCGGGCGATGTCCGTTGCCGCCTTGGTGTCGAGCGCTCCGGAGCCGTCCAACCCGTCCACGCCGGCGATGAGGTCGGATCGCCAGGTGCCACCGGCGGGGTTGCGCCAGGCGGACGCGAGCAGAATCGCCCGGCATCCCTCCGGCCATGACTTCAGCGTTCCGTTCGCCTCCTGCATGCACGCGACCGCGCCGGCCACCGCGGGGGCAGCCATGCTCGTGCCGGAGAAGGTCAGCCCCACAGTCGTCACGTTCGTGCCGTTGGCGGCGATCTCCGGGAGCTCGCGGTCCCCGTGCGAGGACGACGGGTTGCGGAAGCAGGTGTCGGAGGCCATCCCCGAGGCGGTGTCATTGTGGTTCGCGACGGTGACGCGGTTGTAGCCCTTGTGATTGACGAACTCGCTGTCGGGGCCGTTACCCGCGGCCTCGCAGATGGTCGGGTACGGCCACTGCAGGGCAAGCCAGTCCTTGTAGACGTCGTCGAAGGACAGCCCGGAGGAGGTCTGTTCGGCGTCTCGGTGGAAGCTCTGGCTGATCACCGTGCAGCCGCGGTCCTGGGCGGCCCAGCGGACTGCGGCCAGGTCGGTGCTGTTCGCGGAGTGGAGGTTGCAGTCCGGCGCATGGCCGTGCGGACGGTTCGGTTCGATGTTCTTGACGATGGCGTGCGTGTGCCGGGAGTGCTGTGTGGTCGCCGGGGTCGTCGTGTACCTCGCGGTGATCGCGAGGTTGGTGGTGTCGTCCGGACCGTCCTCGTACACAGCGACGTTGACCCCGGTGCCGTCGAAGCCGGCGCTGTGGGCGTCGTCGGAGTTGGCGATCGCGATGGAGTCGGTCAGGTCGAGGATGCCCTCTTCGCTGTGGAGGAACACCGCAGCAACGGCTTCGTTGTCGGCGAGCTCGCGGACGGCGTGAGACCGCATCACGCCGAAGATGACCGGAGCGCGCTCGTCTACGCGCTGGACCTCGAGTCCAAGGTCCTCGAGGGTGGGGCGCACCCGCTCGACCGCGGCTCGCCAGCGACGCTCCGTCGCCAGCTCGGGTCGGGGTCGCCGGAGGGTCGCCCGTTTCGTGGACTTCTCGACCCGCTCAGGATCGTCGTCGGTGGCAAGCCACACCGCGACGGGGACGAGGTCCTGCTGAGTCAGCAGCTCGTGCAGTGCTGGGTGCACGCGCCCGAAGGCCTCGCGCCGCCGCCGAGCGAGCTGGAGGAGGGCTTCGTTCACATCGACCTCACTGCCGCGATCGTCGAAGGCGAGGTCGACGGGGGTGCGTCGGCGACGTCGGCGGTCCTCCGCCTTGAACACGTCGATGTACGGCCCGTCAGGGACGCTGTCCATCGAGAGGGGCTCGACGTCCAGCTCGCCGATGCGGAGGCGTGTGGCGTGAAGGAGCGAATAGCCCTCGGGGATAGGCGCGTTGGAGTCGACGATGACGAACTCCACGTCCAGGCTTGATAGTCGCGCGCCCCTGCCGAGGACGAGTCCGTCAGTGTGCAGCACGTGGCGGCCGGCGGGCAGCGTGCTGGTGTCGATGACAACGGACTTCGAGTCTTCGGCGAGCGACGCCCTGGCGCGGTGGCCGAGCACGCTGACGGAGCGATGCTCGCCCTCTGCCAGCTTGGATCGCGCCGACACCGTGATGGGGGTCCCGCGCAACACCACCTCACCGTTGTCGATGCTGGGCTCAGGGCTGGTGCGTGTGCGAGCTCCGTCGTCGGGCATGGCGAACTCCCCTCTCGAGCGGCGGCATACCACTCAATGGAGAGGATGCGAGATGCGGCCCCGGTGATACGTCGGAGGGACGTGGATCCGCACTCTGCACCCCTTTCGTCACCCGGCTCGCTCGTCCCGCAGGACGAGCGAGCCGGGTGACGTCGGCGTGACCAGCGTTGTCGGTCGAGGCCCCGCTCACGCACCCATGCGGAACGTCACGTCGCCCGGCCCGACCGAGAACACCTGGTACCCGGCCACGCGTCCCGCCGACGTGACCTCGCCGCCCACGGGGACGAACGACTCATCGGCCGCCGATGGCACGTACACCGTGGCGGTCGTGCCCGCGGGGATCGACACACGCATCGTCGAGAGACCCTTCGCGCCCCTGGTCCACGTGCTCGACACCGTGCCGTGCGGGGTCTCACGGCTGCCCGACACGTGCGTCAGGGTCCCCACCACCTGCGGCTTGATGATCAGCCGGTCGAAGCCCACCGAGCCCGGCGCCTGCCGGATCCCGGCCAGCCCCGCGCTGAACCACTCGTCGATCTGGAGCAGGATCATGTGGTTCTGCGATCCGGCGAGGTTCCACGACTCCGGGATCGTCGTCAGGCCCTGGTTCACGAAGTACGCGTAGCTCGGCGCAGTGGTCTCCTGGAGCACGTCCCACAGGGCCTCGCCACGGCCTTCGTTCATCAGCACCTCGTAGATCGGCTGCAGCGAGACCTCGCCGCCGCTGATGTGCGGGCCGCCGCCGTTCGGGTGGTAGGCGTAGATGCGCGCGACAAGGTCGTCGAGCACCGACTGCTTCGCGCCGTCGGGCACGATGCCCATCGCCAGCGGCAGGGCGTCGAGCGCTTGCGAACCGGTCGTCCCGGCAGGGCCAGACGACGTGTAGGTCTTCGTCTGCGGGTTGAAGAAGGCGGCGTTGAAGGCGTTGGCCAGGCTCTGCGCCAGCGCGCGGTAGTCGGCCGCGTCACCGGGTTTGCCGAGCTCGTCCGCGATGTCCGCCAGGTCCTGAGCGATCACGTACAGGCCGTAGGTCCCGGTCGCGTTCTTCGGCGTCGTCGTGTCACCCGCGATCCAGTCGCCGAGCCCACTCGTCAGCAGCCCGTCGGGCGTGATCTGCGCACGCACGTAGGCGAGGTAGTTCTGCATCGCGCCGTAGTACTGGCTCATCGTGCGGGTGTCGCCGTAGTTCTGCCACAGGAAGTAGGGCGTGATGATGAACGCTCCGCCCCAGTTCACGTCGTCGCGGTAGCCGCCGCCGAAGTTCGGGAACTCCGGTGCAGTGCCTGGGACGAGGCCGCCCGGCTGCTGGGACTCGAGCATCTGGCGCTCCATCCCACGCAGGAACGCGGAGACGTCGAAGTTGGAGTGGATCGCCCCCATCGACTGGATCATGTCCGCCAGCCACCCGAGCTTCTCGCGGTGCGGGCAGTCGGTGAAGATCGACTGCATGTTGGAGCGGATCGAGTACTCCGACATCCGGTGGATGGTGTTGATCAGGTCGTTGTCCGTGGAGATCGAACCACCTGTCGGGACATCAGCGTTGGTCTGCAGACCGACGATCGTGTCCACGTCCGGCGTGAAGTCCGCGGGCAGCCCGCTGACCTGGACGTACTGGAAGCCGTGGTACATGAACTGTGGCGTGAACGTCTCACCGGCGGGGTCACCCGAGGTCGTGTAGGTGTCGAAGATGCCGGTCGGCGACCCGGCGGAGGCGGTGCTGACGGTGCCGTTGCCGCTCCAGCCCTCCCCCGGCGTGATCTTGATGACCGTGCCCGCCGGGACGGTGCCCCCGGGGATGTGGAGGCGCGGCATACCGGCGAAGTTCTGGCCGAGGTCGAACGACCACGAGTCGGTGCCCGGGTGCTTGGTGGCGACCGCGTTGAAGGTGTCCTGCACGCGGACCGGCGGGGCCTCGCGCCACACGAGCTTCGTGTCGAGCGATGGCGGCGAGGTGATCGACGAGTCCTCCCAGCCCTTGCTGTCCGAGAGGTCCGCGCCCGGCTCGTCCCAGCCTGCCTGGACCGCGCGCGCGTCGAAGTCGGTGCCCGCGTACCAGTTGTCGGTGATCGTCGGGCCGGCCTTGGTCCGCCATTGCGGGTTGGTGACGATCGTGTCGACGGAGCCATCGTCGTAGGTCAGCTCCAGGCGCGCGATCAGGCGCGGTGAGACGGCCATCTCACCCTTTGTGGACGCGCCGGAACCGAGCACCGAGGCACCGGACGCGTGGCTCTGGTCGAACGCGACCGAGACGGTGAGGGTGTTGGCGCCCACGGCCGTCACCTTGCGTGACTCGAGCCGGCTCCCACCGTCACCGGTGTCGACGTTGACGGTGTCGCCGACGGCATACCCGAGCACGTTCGAGAGCTGCACGGTCGTGTCGCCCGCGGCGACCGAACCGGCAAGCGTGCCCGTCGGGACCGGCGTCGAGTTGAACTTCGTGTACACGTCGCTGCGGCCGGCGGCTGCGTTGGCCTGCGGGTTGACGTTCGTCTGGCCGTTGCCCAGCGCCACACCGACCGTGTTGTCGCCGTCGCGCACGAGGCTCGTCACGTCATAGGTGCCGTACTCGGCCGAGCGCAGCGGGTTGGTGACACCCGGGTTGAGGACCGTGTCGGTGACCGGCTTTCCGTTGACGGTCGCCTCGTAGGCGCCGAGGCCGGCGACGTAGAGGCGTGCCTTGCTGACCGTCCTGGCCGCGGTGAAGGAGCGCGCGAAGATCGGCAGCGGGTTGTTGAGGTCGGGGCCTTGCGGGTTCGGCTCATCGGTAACCGTCTTGATCACCGTCGTCGGCGTGGACGAGGTCGCGGAGGCGCGGATCGTGAAGTCGACCGGGAAGTTCGGGATCTGCCCGTCCGGCGTGCGCGAGTCGCTGCGCGGATAGAGCACGATCTTGTTGAAGTGCTGGACCGTCTTGAGGTCCACCTGCACCCACTTGGACGGGTTGACGTCCTGGGTTGCCGACTGGCGGCTCATGTAGCCGGGGCTGATGATCTTGCCGTCGGTCAGCAGCTTGGTCCCCCAGCCCTGCGACGAGAACTGGTCGTATGCCGAGACGCTCGCTCCCAGCGCCACGTTCGTGCCGTCGTCGGCGAGCACCTCCATCTCCGCGAGCTGGATCCGCGACACCGTCCCGTAGGACGACTCGTAGAGCGGCAGGCCGAGCTTGGTCACGTCGAGCCGCACGTAGCGGGCGTCCTGCTCGCCGACGTCGATCACCACTCCGCGGTTCAGAGGCGGGGGCGGGAGCTGGATCCATTTGGCCGCGCCCCAGTCGGAGGGCTGCAACAGGCCCATCTCGAACCTGGACGGCGCGCTCCATCGTGAGATGTCACCGTTGCCGTCCCACACGCGGACCTGCCAGGAGACGGCGGCGCGCGGGGCGAGCGCCGGGCCCGCGTAGGTCAGCTGCTGCGCCGAGCCCACGACCCGTCCCGAGTCCCACAGCTCCCGGCCCGACGCGTCGGTCGCGCGCACCTCGTGGGCGGTCTGCCGCGCCGCGGCGCCGCTGCCGGACAGCTGCCAGCTGAAGATCGGGTTCGGGTCGTCGACGCCCAGCGGCTGGTCGGTGCGGTTGTCGACTCGCAGGCCGCCCACGGTGACGGTCGAGGCGGTCGCGGCGGTAGCGGCGGTCGCGGCGGTCGGGGTGCTCGCCGCGAGCGCGGGAGCGCTGCTGGCGATGGTGCCGGCCGCGACCACGGAGGCAACGGCGACCGGAACAGACCATCGATGCAGCACCGTCCTCCTCCCGTCGGCCGGTCGTGATGCTCGTCCTGATTGCACGATGGCAACTCCTTCACTCTGAAGCGACTGCTGCTCTATTCGTCATGATTTGCATGTTTTGCGATACCGAGCTGCCCGCGGGTGACCGCGCGCGAGCGACGCCTTGTCTCCTGCCTGATCACCCGCTTGCCGGACGGGGTGCCGACCTGTCGCGCCGAACGATCAGGCGGGTACCACCTGCTCGACATACGGGACGAGACGGACCGGTCCAACCAGGCCGTAGCTCTGGCGCGCGGCCGCGCCGTAGACCGCCGGCGTGACCACGCGCAGCCGGTTGAGCAGGGTCGAGGCGACCTCGACCTCGATGACGTTGATGCCGGCGACCAGGTTTCGGCCGAGGTCGACCACCGAGTCCATCGGGTCGAGTGGCGGCAGCAGAAGACCGTTGACCCGCACCCGGAAGGTGTCGTTGACCTCGCCGAGCTCCAGATAGGCGCCGTCGTTGTCGGTCCAGTCGGCGCCGAGGTCGACCGTCGTGCGGTAGCGCCCGATGCCCGAGACGTCCTCCAAGCCGGTGACCTTCGACCACGACTGCAGCGTGGCGAGGTCGCGGGTCACGACGTCCTTGCTGGTGCTGAGGTCCTCCGGGTCGGTCGGGTTCGCCGGCTTCCAGTCCTCCAGCTCCAGGCCCCACGAGGCCGGGATGACGGGCTCGCGCACCCGGTCAACGACGACCCTGGTCGTGCGACCGTCGGGTCTCGTCAGGTCGAAGGTGCCGGCGGCCGTCGTCCGCAGGGCAGCGTTGGCGCCCCGCGGCACGACGGTCTGCCCGGCGGTCGCGACCGGCAGCACCGACCGGGCGACGCCGGCGCCAGGCTGGGCCAGCGCAACGATCGTCGACTGCCCGGGCACGAGGTCGACCCGCACGCGGACCCGGTCGCCGGACCGCTCGAACGCGGCGATCCGAGTCACCTCGCCCGTCCAGGCGTCCAGCAGCCACGGCACGGAGGCGCCGTCGGTGGCGGTCAGCCACACGTCCTGCGCCACCGGGTTGAGCCGCCGGTTCTCAGCGTGCCGTGCGTTGGCGAGGTAGTAGAGGTCGATGCCGCCGGTGACTCGCCGCACGTGCATGATGGTCGAGTCGGTGTGCTCGACGTCACGGACCACGCCGAGCGCGGCGAGCGCCGTACCGACCTCGGCCTCGGGGACGGTGCGAGTCGTGGACAGTGCGGCGATCGCCGCCATCAGAGAGCGCACCGTTGCGGTCGCGGCAGCATCCTCGTGTCCGATCGGCGTCACCTGGGACCAGTCGCCGATGAGCACGATGGGTAGGCCTTTGCGTCCGAGCGCGAGGAGCCGCTGGGCACCATCGATGTCCATCGTCACGGCGTTGCTGCGCAGCGAGTCGGGACCGACGACGACCGCCTTGTAGGACGGGCCGTCCGGCGCCAGCCGTCCGCCTGCAACATCCACGCCGTCGAGCGCGAGGAGCGACGCGCTGACGAACGAGTGCGACCAGCCGAGCTTGGTGCCGTTGTTCGTGATCCACTGCGGGCCGATGCCGGTGGAGGCCCAGCCCTTGTGCCGCCAGAAGGCCACGTCGTACTTCGGGGCGCCGGTCTGCAGCACCAGCTGGGTCCGGGCGAGGTATGCCGCGATGCCGGGGACGTGCTGCCACTGCGGGGTGCGGGGGCCCCACGCCTCGCCGAACCCGATGGCGTTGTTGTAGTAGGGCGAGAAGGCGGCGAAGCCCGGCCAGGTGACCTGAGGCGCCTGCGAGTAGGGAAAGCCGTGCACCTGCAGGTGGTTCACTCCGGCGACGAAGATGCTGTTGATCGTGAACAGCGCCTGGTTCTGCGCGGTGGGGCTGACGCTGTTGGCGCCCCAGGTGGTGTTGTAGGCCGCTCCGTTGTAGCAGATCGCCTCGCACGAGAGGACGGTGTGGCCGGCCAGGTCGCGGCCGGCGGCCATCACCCTGTAGTCGTCGAGGTTCTTGAAGCCGAGCGACTCGGTCTCCGGGACGTCGACCACTGCCGAATGCTGCATGGTGTCGGTCTCCAGGCCGTAGGGCTGGATCCGGATCCCCATGCCCAGGGTTCGCGCGAAGTCCTGCATCGGGCGCAGGTGCTGGTCGCGGTAGAGGTCGGACAGGACCTGGTTGTAGTCGTCCCGGATCTCGTTGGTGCGCAGGTTGTCGGCCGTGGTCGGGTCCGCCGCGGGCAGCGAGAACTGGTACTTCTCGCTCTTCTCCAGGACGAACGGCAGCCAGGGTCGCAGGTCATAGCCGTGCTTCGCCTGGAAGTCGTCGAGGAGGTCGGCGGTCCAGATGGTCGCCTTGGTCTCGATCTCGAGAGAGTCCTCGAAGAAGTAGCCGCCGGCGGCACGGAGCAGCCCCCTCAGCTCGCCGTCGAGCACCCGGGTCTGCCAGAGGTCGATCACGGCCTGGGCACCGCGCCGGCTGAAGTGGTCGACGACGTACGCACGAGGCGAGGTGTGCGGCCCGGCCTCGGGCTCCTGGCCGGATCCGCGCCGCCACGTGGCCAGCAGCTGCCAGGTGCCGTCGGCGGGCTCGGGCGGGGCGGTCCACGTGAGATGCTCGCCGGTCACGGCGTCCGCGAGGTCCGTGTACGACGCCGGGTCGAGGATCGTGCTGGTGACGACGCCGTTGCGGTCCTTGACGTAGCCGGTGATCCGGTACGCCTGCACGGTGACCAGCTCGGACCTGGTCACCGACGACGCCGCAGCGACGACGGGCGAAGGCAGCGCGGCGTCGTACGACGCGCCGGCGGCGACTGTCGCTTGACCGTGCACCAGCTCGGTGCAGGCGGCGTCGTCGTCGGGCGTGATGGTCGGGACGGCTGCCGGCCAGGACGGGCCGACGGTGAGATCGACGCGGACGCCGCGCTGGGCAGCACGGGCGAGCGCGGCCTTGACGCCGGCGACCCACGGGGCGGTGCCCCAGCCGTGCGTCGCGACGTCGACCTCGATGTTGCGCGCCCGCAGGCTGTGGGTGACGTCGGCGACCTCGAGCACGCCGAAGCCCGCTTGTGCTACCTCGTCCACCTCGCGCTCGATCTCGGCTGGGTCGACGAGGCCGTGCGGCCACCACCAGCGGAATCCGGCGGCGGTGCCGGTTCCGGGGTGCTTGAACGACTGGCGCAGCGCGTCGGGGAAGCCCGCCGGGCCGGCGTCGGCGGATCCGGATGTCGATGTGGATGCCGCCGCGGATGCGGCCGCGGGGGCGACGACAGCGGCGGCGCCGAACGATGCGGCGGTAGCGGCGAGCAGGGACCGGCGACTGGGCCCGGACGAAGGCAGGGGTCGGGACACGGGGTTCCTTCCGGATGGTTGGGGCTGGGTCAGGGGATGACGGTGCGAGCTCTGGCCGCGCGACAGTCGAGGTCGTGCGGTTCACGGCGACGGATCGTGCTGGCGCGCAGGGCGGCAGGCGGCCGCGCCGGGAGGTGTGTCCGGTCGACGCCGAGAACGCGCGCCCGGCTGAACCCGTTGGCGCACGTGGAGATCGACGACGTGGGTCGCGCCGTCTGGAGGCGGTGCTCTGAGGAAAGGCCCCGGAGCCGCAGCGGGTCGACGACCATCGCGCCGGCGCTCCGGGCGGCAGGGCCGAAGGACCTGGATGCCTGACGTCGTTCCAGAGTGACGGGTCCCTGTGGTCCGTTCATGAGCACCTTGCCTCGTTGAAAGGTTTCAAGCATGGCGACGCTAACGTGGCCGGCGGACGATCGTCAAGAGGTTGCCCAGAAGCCTCGAAGCGGCGGCGGCTGACACGTTTCATGGAGTCTTCATCAATGGTTGGTTGACAACGCGATCGACCCAGCAGATCCAGAGGCATTGCGGTTTGGCCGTGGTCGGCCTGCGCCCCACGCACCGTTGACATCGCTGCGCGACGCTCCTAACGTCGCTCGCGCACATTGGTAGATACGTTTCAATGCCCGGCTGCCGACACCGCACACGGTGACTCCGCCGCCCCGCACCATCCGCGATCCGGCAGGTGTATGCCGCACCCCACCTCGGCTGCCCACCGCAGCCCGAGCCGAGCCAGGCCCCGAACACCTCGGACGGCATACGGGCGCGGAGCCCGCGGGTGTCAGCGGCCCGATGCCGGACCGATGTCAGGGAGGTGGACGGCTCGTCCCTGCATCGGCGTCGCTTGCCCTGCGAGCTCGGTCAGAACGGATACGGAGCGATGTCGGGCCGGACCGTGAGCCACTGAGTATCGGTGAACGCGTCGAGGTTCGCCCGAGCACCGCCGAAGCGGGACCCGGTGCCGGACGCCGCAACGCCGCCGAAGGGTGCGTTTGCCTCGTCGTCCACCGTCTGCTCGTTGATGTGAACGATGCCGCTCGGGATCGCATCCGCGAGCTTCATCGCCTCACCGACGTCCCCGAGGATGCCAAGCGACAGGCCGTACTGGCTGTCGGACGCGAGGGCGACGACCTCGTCGACGGACGAGAACGGGCGCACAGGCGCGACCGGGCCGAAGATCTCCTCTCGCCAGGCCGGCATTGCCTCGGTCATCTGAGCGAGCACCGTCGGGCGGTAGAACAGGCCCTCGTAGGTGCCACCCGCGGCGAGCTTGGCCCCCTGACCGACTGAGTCCTGAACCAGCGTGTCGATCTTCTTCAGCTGTCCGTGGTCGATGACCGGGCCGAGCGCGACCTGCTCCACCGCCGGATCGCCGACCGGGAGATGCTCGGCGGTCGTGGCGAGAGCATCGACGTAGTCGTCGTGCAGGCTCTCGTGGACGAGGTGCCGGCCACTGGTCATGCAGATCTGCCCCTGGTGCATGAAGGAGCCGAAGGCACCCGCGGAGACGGCCTTGGTCAGATCCGCTCCAGGCAGCACGATCAGAGCGTTGTTGCCGCCCAGCTCGAGGTGCGTGCGCTTGAGATGCTGCGCGCCGAGGGCACCGACGGCCCGCCCTGCAGCCGTCGAGCCGGTGAACGACACCACGCGCACCTCGTGCGCGGCGATCGCTGCCTCGCCGGTCTCGCGTCCACCCGGCACCAGGGCCAGCAGTCCATCGGGAAGGCCGGCCTCGCGGAAGATCTGCACCAGGGACACGCCCCCGCAGACGGTCGTGCGCGGGTCCGGCTTGAGCAGCACCGCGTTGCCCAGTGCGAGAGCCGGCGCGACGGAGCGGATCGACAGGATCAGCGGGAAGTTGAAGGGGGCGATGACCGTGACGACGCCGACCGGACGGCGGCGGGCCAGGCTCCAGCGCGGCTGGTTCGTCGCCAGCACCTCACCGGCCGGATGAGTTGGCAGAGCCGCCGCCTCGTAGCACTCGTCCGACGCGATCTGGGTCTCCAGCCCCGCCTTGGGCGGGATCGAACCGCTTTCCCTGATGATCCACGACTGGACCTCTTCCGCGTGCTGCCCCCAGAGGTCACCAGCGCGACGAAGGACCGCGGCCCGCTCCGACGGCGGCCGGGCGGCCCAGTCCCGCTGGGCAGCGGCCGCCTCCGTGGCAGCACGGGCGACATCGTCGGCCGTCGCGGATCCGACGACGCCGAGCGCCTCCCCCGATCCCGGCGACGTGACGGTGATCGGCTCGCCGGAGCCGTGAACCCATCCGCCCAGGAAGATCTTGTCGTGCCAGTCGGTCCCGATGATGGTCATCGTGCTCACTCCTTGCTCATAGCTGGATCAATTCTGTCCCTGGACGCCCGAGCAGGACCCTGAGTGGCCCGTCCAGTCCGACGAACGGGATCAGGTGCGCAGCGGGATCGGCACCAGCTTCTGGAGCTCGCCGAACGTGATCCCGTGGGTCTCGCGCACGAGCACCGTCCCACCGGAGCCCCGGTGGTCGATGAGAAAGACCGCCAGGTCGGTGTAGACGCGGCTGACGCACCCGACGCCGGTGAGCGGGTAGGTGCAGTCGGTCACGAGCTTGCTGCGCCCGTCGCGGGTGAGCAGGTTCATCATGACGAACGTGTCCTTCGCTCCGATGGCCAGGTCCATCGCCCCGCCGACCGCTGGGATGGCGTCCGGCTCGCCGGTGTGCCAGTTGGCCAGGTCGCCTCGCGCCGACACCTGGTAGGCGCCCAGCACGCAGATGTCGAGGTGACCGCCGCGCATGATCGCGAACGAGTCGGCGTGGTGGAAGTACGACGCGCCCGGAAGCTCGGTGACCGGGATCTTGCCGGCGTTGATGAGGTCGAGGTCGACCTGGGCGCCGTGCGCCTCGGGCCCCATGCCGAGCATGCCGTTCTCGGTGTGGAGCGTGACGCCACGCTCGGGCGCGAGATGGTTCGCCACCAGGGCCGGCTGCCCGATGCCGAGGTTCACATAGGCACCGTGCGGGATGTCGGCGGCCACGAGCGCGGCCAGAGCGTCCGCGCCGAGCCTCTCGGGGCCTTCCATGAACGTCGAGTGTCCCGGCTGGCCGCTCACTGTCCCGCCTCCAGCCCAGGCCTGGCAGCGGCCGGCACGACCACGACCCGGTCGACATAGATGCCGGGGGTCACCACGACCTCCGGGTCGATCCCGCCGAGGGGGACGACCTCGTGGACCTGCACGATCGTCGTGGCCGCCGCGGCGGCCATGATCGGGCCGAAGTTGCGGGCGGTCTTGCGGTAGGTCAGGTTGCCGGCCCGGTCGGCCCGGTGCGCCTTGATGAGCGCGATGTCGCCGCGGATCGGCAGCTCGAGCACATAGTGCCGCCCGTCGATCTCGCGGACCTCCTTGCCCTCGGCCAGCGGGGTGCCGTAGCCGGTCGGGGTGAAGAAAGCGCCGATCCCCGCGCCCGCCGCGCGGATCCGCTCGGCGAGGTTGCCCTGCGGGACCAGCTCGAGCTCGATCTGCCCGGCGCGGTACTTCGCGTCGAAGTGGTGACTGTCGCTCTGGCGCGGAAACGAGCAGATGATCTTGCGCACCCGCCCGGCCTGGATCAGTGCGGCGAGGCCGACGTCGCCGTTGCCGGCGTTGTTGCTCACGACCGTCAGGTCACGAGCGCCGCTGTGCACCAGCGCCTCGATGAGCTCGACCGGCTGTCCAGCCGTGCCGAACCCGCCGACCAGCACGGTCGCCCCGTCGGGGATGTCCGCCACGGCGTCGACCGCGCTGTCAGTGATGTCGATCATCTGGCTCCCTCTGCTGGCTGTCCGCGGACTGCTCATTCCGCGCGGACCCCTCTTCTTCGTCGAAGTGGGCGATCTCCTGCTCGGCGATCGCAAAGGCATGGTTGGCGGCTGGGACTCCGAGGTAGATGGCCGCCTGGAGCAGGACCTCCTGGATCTCCTCGACGGTGAGGCCATTGCGACGGGCGGCGCGGACGTGCAGGGCGAACTCGTCCCAGTGGTCGCGGGCGATGAGCGCAGTCAGGGTGATGGCGCTGCGCATGCGGCGGTCGAGGCCGGGGCGGGTCCAGATCTCACCCCATGCGTAGCGGGTGATGAGGTCCTGGAAGGGCTCGGTGAAGGACGACGTGCGTGCTTCCGCCCGGTCGACGTGGGCATCGGAGAGCACCTCGCGCCGCACGACCATGCCCTCAGCGTGCGCGTCGGCCGCGCTGCGCGACGAGCTGTGGGACGAGCTGTGGGACGAGCTGTGAGACGGGCCGTCGTCGCTCATGATGCCCGCACCCCCCGGATCGTGCCGGAGAGGAACGCGGCGAGCTCGCGCGCCGTGGCTGCCGGTTGCTCCGCGGGCGGCAAGTGGGCAGCGTCGGGGATGACCCGCAGGGCGCCGCCGGTGCCGGCCGCGACGGCTTCGGACAGCGCGACCGGTGCGGCCTGGTCCTGCGCACCCGCGATGGCGAGGACGGGGATCTCGATGCGGCCCAGCTCGGCGCGCACGTCGAAGGCGGCAAGTGCCTCGCAGCAGCGGGCGTAGCTGAGCCGGTCGGCGTCCTGCAACGACGCGAGCAGGGCCGTCGCGGTGGCGGGGTCCCGCTCGATCGAGCCGGGAGCGAGCCATCGCTTCGCCGACCCCTCGACCATGACTGGCGTCCCGGCGCGACGGACCAGGTCGGCGCGCTCGTGCCAGCCCTCGGGCTCGCCGATCTTGGCCCCGGAGGCGATGACGGCCACCCCGGCGAGGTCCTGTCCGTGGTCGATCGCGAGCGTGAGCCCAACGGCCCCTCCGAGGGACACGCCGGCATACACGGTCGGCCCGGCAACGGCGGCGCGCAGCGCCGTGGCCGCGGCGATGACGGCGTCGGCCAGGTCCTGCACCGAGAACGGCTCGTCGTAGGGAGCGCTGGCACCGTGTCCGGGGAGGTCCCAGCCGACGACCGCGAGGTCCGCTGGGAGCAAGCGCGCGCAGGCGGACCACAGTGGCGTCACTGCTGTGCCGAGGGAGGGGCCGACGACGAGCACACCGCGCTGTCGCTCGGGGGCCCGCAGGCTGGTGAGGGTGATCGGAATCGTCACGCGCTCCTCCCGTCGTTGCTCCGCGCTGGGTATGCCGCTTGGTGCCGGGCCACGGCACGGTCCACGAGGGTGCCCGCGGCCCCGAGGTAGCGGGCGGGGTCGAGCAGCTCGACGATGGTCTCGTCGGACAGGACGTCCGGGGGCAGGTATGCACGCAGGATCGGCGTGAGGTGTCGCGCCTTGGCGCTGCCGGCCAGTGCGGGCCGCAGCGCGTTGATGGCCGATGCGCCCTGCGGGAGCAAGGAGACCTCGTGCAGGAGCCGCTCGCTGACGAGGCTCGGCCCGACCGCGTCGACGTTGCGCCGCATGGCCTCGGAGTCGACGGCGAGTCCGCCCAGCAGTTCCTCGGTCTGTGCGGCCGCGACCACGACGCGGCGCATGAGGCGGAGCAAGGGACCCCACTCGGCGTGCCAGGCGCCGTCGGGCCGTTCGTCGACCGCGAGCGCGGCGGCGCTGTGGAGGGTCGCACCGAGGTGCGGTGCTTCGATGGCCACGGCGCGGACGAGCACCGACAGGACCGGGTTGCGCTTCTGCGGCAGGGTGGACGACCCACCCCGGCCTTCCATGGAGGGCTCGTGCAGCTCGGCGATCTCGGCCCTCGACAGGGTGACCACGTCGCTCGCGACCTTGCCCATCGCGTCGGCCGCCCGCACGAGGGTGTCTCCGAGTCGGGTGACCGGCGCGCGGTCGGTGTGCCATGGTCGGCCCAGGTCCGCGAGACCGAGCTCCTCCGCGAGCAGCGCCGCGGCCTCGACCGAACGGCCCGGCGCGAGCGCCTCGACCGCTGCGAGCGTGCCCGCCGCTCCCCCGCACTGGACCGGCAGCGAGCGACGGGCCGAGGAGAGCTCGTCGAGCACGTCGTCGAACGCCCCGAGCCAGCCAGCGGCCTTGAGCCCGAACGTCGTTGGCAGGGCCGGCTGGCCGAGAGTGCGGGCCATCATGAGAGTGTCACGGTGCTCGACCGCCAGTCGGGCGGTCGCTTCGGCGGCGCCGGACAGGTGACCGTCGAGCTGCCCGACCACGCGGGACGCGACGAGCATGAGGGCCGAGTCGACGACATCCTGGCTCGTCAGGCCCTGGTGGATCCGACCTGCGACGTCGGGCGAGCCCGCACCGTGCCGGACCTGCTCGCGCAGCGAGTCGACCAGCGGGATGACCGGGTTGCCGCCCGCCTCGGCCTGCAGCGCGATCGACGCGAGGTCGTGGTGGTCGGCGACCGCGGCGGCGGTCACGACGGACACGATGTCCTCGGACACCAGCCCGAGGCGACGCTGGACGCGCACCCAGGCCGCCTCGACGTCGAGCATGGCCTGGAGTGCCGCCCGGTCGTCCGTGAGGCCCGTTGACCGGGCCGCGCCCGGCTCGAGCAGCCCAGTCATGGATCGTGCCTCGGATAGCGGACGAACACCGTTTCCCCCGCACCCTGCAGGTGCACGTCGAACCGCAGCGACCCGTCCGGCTCACGTCTCGCGACGAGCGTGGCCCGCTCCTCGTCGTCGAGGGCGGCGAGCAGCGGGTCCGCGTCGAGGGCGGGCGACGGCTCGGGCAGGTAGACACGGGTGAAGAGCCGGTTCAGCAGCCCGCGGGCGAAGACCGTCATCGCGATGAACGGCGCCGCGCCCTCGGACGTGGGGCCCGGCTCGACGGTCGTGAACGAGTAGCCACCGTCACGCCAGGTCGCGGTGCGCCCGAACCCGGTGAAGACGCCTGGGTCACGCCGCAGTGAGCCGGGTTCCCGCACGATCCGCCCATCCGCATCGGCCTGCCAGATCTCGAGCAGTGCGTCGGGCACAGGTGCGCCCTCGCCGTCGAAGACCGTGCCGTGCAGCCGGACCGAGCCGCGTGACCCTGGCGGGACGAGATGCTCGCCCCCGTCGTACGGCAGCGCGAAGTGGTAGAACGGGCCCACCGTCTGACCGGGCGTCGGCGCGAGATGGTGGGCAACGGCATACGTCGGGTTCTCTTGTGCCTCAGGCATGCTCGCCCTCCAAGGGGGTCGCGTGGGACCCGGTGAGCACGATGTCCCAGCGGTAGCCCAGCAGCCACTCGTGCTCGGACACGTCGTGGGCGTATGCCGCGACGAGCCGGTCGCGGGCCGCTTGGTTGGTGATCGACTGGTAGATCGGGTCGAGCGGGAAGAGCGGGTCGCCCGGGAAGTACATCTGCGTGACGAGGCGCTGCGTGAACTCGGTGCCGAACAGGGAGAAGTGGACGTGGGCAGGGCGCCAGGCGTTGCGGTGGTTGCGCCAGGGATAGGGGCCAGGCTTGATCGTGACGAAGGAGTAGGAGCCGTCGTCGCCCGTGATCGTGCGGCCGGCGCCCGTGAAGTTCGGGTCGATCGGCGCGGGGTGCTGGTCGCGCTTGTGGACATAGCGGCCGGCGGCGTTGGCCTGCCAGATCTCGACGAGCTGGCCCCGGATCGGTCGGCCGTCGCCATCGAGGACCCGACCGGTGATCCGGATCCGCTCGCCGATCGGCTGTCCGCCGTGCTGGACGGTCAGGTCTGCCTCCAGCGGGTCGACGTCCCGGTGCCCGAAGCAGGGCGCGGCCAGCTCGATCGCTTCCGGGTCGGCGTGGCGCAGGTCCTTGGTCGGGTGCCGAAGCAAGGAGCCGCGGTATGCCGGGAAGTCCAGTCGCGGCTGGACGCGGGCGATGCCCACGGAGTCGTCCTGCGCGCGCGCCGCCGCCATCTCGGCGTTGACCCCCGCCTGGCTGTCGCGGTCAGCCAGTGCCTCACGACCCTCAGTCACCGTCTCACTCATGTCGATCTCCTCGCCCTGGCCTGCTTGCGCCGCCTGGTCCGGCCCCGGCCGCTCATGTGAGGGGCCAGCCGGTGTAGCCCTCGGCGAGGAAGGTGCGACCCGCCGCGGAGTCGACCAGCGACTGCAGCTCGGCGAGCTGACGCCGGCCGTCGAAGTCCGTGGACTCCGGCAGTCGATGCAGCATCCGGGTCATCCAGAACGAGAAGTGCTGCGCTTTCCACACGCGGGCCAGCGCCCTGTCGGTGTAGTCGTCGAGCGCGTCCACGTCGTCCTTGCGCAAGGCACGCTCGAGGCAGTCCGCGAGGACACGCACGTCCGCGAGCGCGAGGTTGAGTCCTTTGGCTCCCGTAGGCGGCACGGTATGCGCCGCGTCGCCCGCGAGCAGCAGGCTGCCGTACCTCATCGGCTCGTGCACGAAGCTTCGGAACCGCAGCACGGCGCGGTCCGTGATCGGGCCTTCCACCAGCGCGTGGCCGTTGGCGCCGACCCTGGCCTGGAGCTCGGACCAGATCCGGTCGTCGGACCACGACGTGACGTCCTCGTCGGGATCGCACTGGAAGTACATGCGCTGCATCGACTCGGTCCGCTGGCTGATTAGGGCAAAACCCCGCTCGGCGTGGTTGTAGATCAGCTCGGGCGCGCTCTTGGGCGCCTCGCAGAGGATGCCGAACCAGGCGAACGGATACTCCTGGAAGTACTGGCGCGCCTGCGCCTCGGGGATCTGTTGCCGACAGGTGCTGTGCGAGCCGTCGGCGCCCACGAGGTAGCGGCAGTGGATCTCGCTCGGCATCCCGTCATGGTCCGTGAAGCGGATGACCGGCCGCTCGGTGGTGAGCTCATCGACCGCCGTGTCGCTCACACCGAAACGCACGTCAGCACCGGCGGCCTCGCGAGCGGCCGCGAGGTCCATGAAGACCGATGTCTGCGGGTAGAGCCAGACGGAGGCGCCGACCAAGGACTGGAAGTCGATCCGATGCAAGGTCCCGCCGAACCCGAGCTCGATGCCCCGATGCTCCTGTCCCTCGGCCAGCACGTTCTCCGATGCACCGGACTCGACAAGCAGCCGAACGCTGTCGCGCTCCAGGATCCCAGCGCGCACGGTGTTCTCGATCTCGAGCCGGGACCTGTTGTCGACGACGACCGACTCGATGCCCTCCAGGGCGAGCAGATGCGAGAGCATCAGGCCCGCCGGTCCGCCTCCGACGATCCCCACCTGGGTCGAGGTGACGCGCGCTGTCATCGGCTTCCTTGCGACGATGGGTCACTGGTCGGTCGGCGTGATGCGGGTGCCGACCACGGGTGCAGTGCACCTCCAGAGTGACGCGCCGCCTCACCCACCGCGACGCTACGCCTTCACTCAGTGAAATGGGGACCTCACGGGCGTGTCGTTGGCCGCCGCCTGTGGGACCTCGGGCTCCTCGCGCTTCAGGTCGCCACGCAAGGCATCAGTCGAAGCCTTCCCCGCTGACGAGCCGCTCTTGCCAGGGGAGTCTCTCCCGCTCAGCGGAAGAAGCCGGTCACCCGGAAGACCCAGTTGGCCGTGCCGTCGGGCGACAGCGCGGGTGGGATCGGGAACTCACACGTCGTGATCGGCTGGTTGGCGTGTTCGAGCGCCACTCCGTACTCATCCGCGAAAGCGATCTCGCCCGTCGCCGTGTTGACGCCCTCGAACAACCTCCCAACGCCCATCCGGCCGTCGTTGAGGCTGAAGCCGGTCGGCCCCGGCCCGGGCGGATCGATGACGACTGCCGGGACACCATTGCAGGTGCCCACCAGCTGGAGCGTCCACTGCGGGCTCTTGCCCGGCGTCGCGTGGGCCGTCCCGGCGGTGGCGACCACCGCGACGAGTGCAGCTCCGACGCTCAGTGCTCGACCGACAAAGCCCATGACCGTCTCCTTTCACGACGCTCGAAATGTACTCGCATCATTGTCGGGAGCGCCATACAAACGTGGGCGCCGCGCTCCTTCTCTTCTTCACAGTCGTCCCTTTGGCCGCCAATTGTTGGAAACGTGACGCATTCCCGTCCAACGTGCGGAAATGTTGCGACTTACTCCGCCTGAGACATTTTCTATTCCTTTCGCCGACTGAATCTTGGGTGCACCTGAGGCCGACGCAGTCGACATGGAAAGCAAGTTCACCCCGCGGGGTCGCGTGGTAGCGGCCCGCTCGCGAACAGTGATCGAACCCGGCGAGGTCCACGGTGATGGCCCCCTAGCGGCCGGGAGGCCCGGCTGATCTGCGAGAGTGAGCGAGAGGTCTCGGCAGGTCCCGGCACCTCGGCGAGGTGTACAACCGTGTCCGAACCGTCCAAGTCCACGCTGTGGAGGGCCATGACGCTCCGGCCCCGCAGCGGCCGCGGCGCGCCGCTGCGCGACTTCCTGCTCACCGAGTCAGGCAGTGCCGGCGTGCTCGCCGCCGCCATCGCCCTCGCCTTGGTGTGGGCCAACCTCAGCCAGGAGACCTACGAGTCGTTCTGGACGACGCGGCTCTCGATCACCCTCGGGGACCACGCCATCGACGAGGACCTGCGCGGCTGGCTCAACAACGGCCTGATGACGTTCTTCTTCCTCGTCGTCGGTCTTGAGGCTCGCCGAGAGTTCGACCTCGGCGATCTGCGCGAGCGTCGCCGGTTCGTCCTCCCGCTCGTCGCGGGCTTGACCGGCATGGCGGTCCCCATCGGCATCTACCTCGCCATCAACGCCGGTCACGGCACCACGAACGGCTGGGGTGTCGCCATGTCCACCGACACCGCACTGGCCCTGGGCATGCTCGCCCTGCTCGGCACCCACGCCCCGGAGCGGGCCCGCGTGTTCCTGGTGACCATCCTCGTCGTCGACGATCTGGCCGCACTGGTGGTCATCGCGATCGCCTACAGCGGCAGCATTCACTGGCCGCCACTGCTGGTCGCCGCGGCCGTGTTCGCACTGCTGCTGTATGCCGTCCGGCTCCGCGTCCAGCAGATCTGGGTCTACGTGTTGATCTGGGTCGCGTTGTGGCTCTCGCTGCGTACCTCTGGCATCGACCCGATCGTGGCGGGTCTGGTCATCGGGCTGGCCTGCCCGGCATACACCCCCAGTCGCGGAGACCTCGAGGACGCCACCGGGCTCGTGCGTCGCTTCCGTGAGGAACCGACGATCGAGCTCGCCCGGTCCGCCCGGACCGGGCTGCTGGCCACCCTCTCACCCAACGCGCGGCTGCAGGCCTTCTACCACCCGTGGACCAGCTACCTCATCGTGCCCTTGTTCGCGTTGGCCAACGCCGGCATCACCCTCGACCCCGGCTTTCTCGGCCAGGCGTATGCCGCACCGGTCACCATCGGCGTCATCGTCGGCTACGTCGTGGGCAAGCCCGTCGCCATCGTCGCGGCGAGCAAGGCCGTCACGGTCCTCAGCCGTGGCCGTATCCGTCCACCGGTCGGCTGGGGTGTCGTCCTCGGCAGCGGCACGATCGCGGGCATCGGGTTCACGGTCGCCCTGCTGGTGGCCAGCCGCGCCTTCCACGACACCCATCTGGCCGAGGCCAAGCTCGGTGCGCTCACTGCCGCCGCCCTCGCCGCGGCCATCACCTGGGTCGTCTACCGGCTGATCGGGAGGCTACCCGACGAGGCGCGGGCCCGGGCACTCGTCGGTGACCTGACCCTCATCCAGGACCTCGTCCCCGAGGTCGACGTCGAGCACGACCACGTCCGCGGACCCGTCAAGGCACCTATCACCGTCATCGAGTTCGGCGACTTCCAATGCCCTCACTGCGGCCAGGCCGAACCGGCGGTCCGTGAGCTGCTCGCGGACGACACCGACATCCGGTACGTGTGGCGACACCTGCCCCTGACCGATGTCCACCCGCAGGCCCAGCTCGCCGCCGAGGCCTCCGAGGCGGCAGCAGCTCAGGGCGCGTTCTGGCCGATGCACGACCTCCTGCTCGCCCGCCAGGAGCACCTCAGGTTTGCCGACCTGCTCCGCTACGCCGACGAGCTCGGGCTGGACACCGCTCGTTTCGAGACCGACCTCCGTCGTCGCCGTCACGAGACTCGGGTCGCCCGCGACGTCGAGTCGGCCGACCTGTCCGGTGTCGCCGGCACACCCACGTTCTTCATCAACGGACAGCGCCACCACGGCGCGTTCGACCTGGAGACCCTCACCGGAGCGGTCCGCACTGCCCGGGACGCCCTGCGCGTCTCCGGGTCGAGGTGACCGGTCCCTCGATGCAGCACGTCCCATGCAGCGACCTGGCACCTCTGCCCGAGTCAGGCGGCACGCGCCTGGGCGACATGCCGGCCGCGCTCAGAGTCGGCAAACCGCCCGAGGACGGCGCGCAGCTGCTCGGCGCCCAGGTTGGCACCGAAGGCCTCAGCGCCGGGTTCCAGCCGGATGCCGTCCGCCAGGGGGCCCGCGACGACGGGGTCGAAGCCGAGGTCGTCGACGATGCCCTCGACGACGGCGAGGTCGTCGGGGTCGTCTCCCGTGATGGCGATCGCCTTGCGGTGTGGTGCTCCCGGCGGCCGGGCCTCGTCCTCGAGGTCGTGGTAGCCCATGTGGTTGAAGGCCTTGACGATGTGGGCTGCAGGCAGGAAGTCCTGCACGGTCTCGCTGCTCGACGTCGTCGGGTCGTTGAGATCGTCGCGGGTGCCGTCGACCTCCCACCAGTAGTTCATGGCATCGATCACGACCTTGCCGCTCAACGCGTCGGCGGGGACCGTGTGGTACTTGCCGAGTGGCAGGGCCAGGATCACGACGTCTGCGTCGCCGGCCGCGGCCTCAGCGGTGGTCGCGGCGGCACCGGGAGCGAGGACCTCGACGGTGAGCGCGATTCGCGCAGGGTCCCCGGAGCCGGCGATCAGGACCCGGTAGCCGGCAGCGAGTGCGAGGCGGGCCAGCACGGTTCCGACCTTTCCAGCGCCCAGGATCCCGAGGGTCGGCGAGGGACTCCTCATCGCCGAGGCCCCGCTGCCGGGACAACCGGGGACTGCTCGGCGAGCAGCTCGCGGACCCTCGGGATGACCTGGGTGCCGTAGAGCTCGACTGCGCGCATTCTCGCGCGGGCCGGGATCGTCCCCGTCGAATAGATGAGGTCGAAGCGGCCGACCCCGAGGGCCGCGATGGCGCGCGCCATCTTCCTCGCGACGGTCTCCGGGGAGCCGATGTACATCGACCCGTGTGCGATCTCCGCGTCGTACTCGGCGCGCCGGATGGGCGGCCAGCCGCGCAGCGCTCCGATGCGGTCGCGGATCACCTGGTAACGGGGCCAGACCAGCTCTCTGGCCTCCTCGTCCGTGTCGGCGATGAACCCCGGCGAGTGCATGCCGACTGGATGGGCGCTGGTGCCGAACTGCTCTGCGGCCCGCCGGTACAGCTCGAGGTAGGGGGCGAAACGCTCGGGAGCGCCACCGATGATCGCGAGCATGAGGGGGAACCCGTACTGCGCCGTGCGCACGACGGACTGGGGCGAGCCTCCGACACCCACCCAGGTGCTCAGGTGCCCGGACTCGGTCTTGGGGAAGACGTCGGCCTCGACGAGCGCGGAGCGCTTGGTCCCCGACCAGGTCACCGGCTTCTCCTTGAGAAGCTCGGCGAACAGCTCGATCTTCTCCTCGAACAGGACGTCGTAGTCGGTCAGGTCGAAGCCGAACAACGGGAACGACTCGGTGAACGACCCCCGGCCGAGGATGACCTCGGCCCGCCCGTTGGACAGGGCGTCGACCGTGGCGAAGCGCTGGAACACCCGCACGGGGTCGTCCGAGCTCAGCACCGTCACGCCCGAGCCCAGCCGGATCCGAGACGTCCGCGTTGCGATCCCGGCCAGCACGGTCTCCGGGCTCGAGATCGCGAACTCCGGCCGATGGTGCTCTCCCACCAGGAACACGTCGACACCCAGCTCGTCGGCCAGCACCGCCTCGTCGACGGTCTGCCGGATCGCTGCCGCATACGTGGCGAGTGCGCCGGTGTCGTCCTCCGGCACGTCACCGAAGGTGTCGAGTCCGAACTCGATGTCGGTCATGGGTTCCTCCTCGGGTCGTCCCGACGGCGGTCGGCCGGAGTGATTGACGTGTCAATAGTTCTTCGTCAGTATGCTCGGATATGATTGACGTGTCAATCAAGGAGGTGGCGATGGCCGGCCGGTCCACGCGTCGGGGGCTCACCGCGGACGAGCTGCAGATCTGGCGTGACTTCATCGAGTCGACAGAGGCCGTGCGAGCCGAGCTCGTGCGACGCCTGCAGAGCGAGTCAGAGCTGTCCCCAGGTGACTACGCCGTGCTGCTCGCACTGAGCGAGGCGTCTGGCCGCCGGCTGCGATCATCCGACCTGGCCACAGCGGTCGGCTGGGAGCGCAGCCGCCTCTCCCACCACCTGGGCCGCATGGAGCGGCGCGGCCTCGTCCGTCGCGAGGACTGCGCGACCGACAGCCGCGGTGCCGAGGTGGTGCTCGAGGACGCGGGGGCGGCGGCATTCCGACGCGCCTCCGCGCCGCACCTGCGTGCGGTGCGGGAGCTCTTCATCGATGTCCTCACCCCCGACCAGCTCGTCGCGGCAGGCGAGATCAGCCGCGCTCTGCGGACGCGCCTGCTCCCCGCCGGCCCATCAGAGTGAACGCCCGATGAAATCCCGTGACCCGCAGGCTCGTACACAACTCGCTCGTCGCGGACCGGGCACACGGGCCGCTCCCGCTCCTGCTGGTCGCCCTGACCGTGTTCACCGGCATCGTCGACGCGGTCAGCATCCTCGCCCTGGGGCGCGTGTTCGTCGCAAACATGACCGGCAACGTCGTGTTCGTGGGGTTCGCCGTCGTGGGCGCACCCGGATTCTCCCTCCGTGCCTCTTCGCTCGGCCTCGCCGGATTCCTCGTCGGCGAAGCGTGGCCGTCCCGGACCTCACGACCACCGTCCTGACCATGACGCTCACCGGGCTGGCCGCAGACCTCCGCACAGGCGCCCGCAGGGCGCCGATCGCACGTCGCCTCCTGGCGGTTGTCTCGATGTTCGGTGGTGCAGTGGTCGGCGCGCTGCTCGTGCTTCACCAGGTCCCGGAGATCCCGCTCGTCGTCGGCACGGCGCTGCTCGCGTTCGTCGCGGTGGCCGCCTGGCTGGCGACGCGGCATACGGCGCTATGGCGGACGCCACAGCTCAACCGCGCCAGACCCCATGACGGTCACGGCTCTGAGCCGACCGATTGGGTCGGCTCACGTGCCCTCGACCACGAAGCGGGCGCACTGCTGGCGCTCCCGTCGGCTGGAACCACCGACGCGAAGCTCGAACTCGCCGGGCTCCACGACCCGACGGGCCGAAGCGTCGACGATCGTCAGGTCGCGGAGCGCGACGTCGATCTCGACTCTTCGGGACTCCCCCGGCTCGAGCTCGACCTGTCGGAACGCCTTGAGCTCCTGGTCTGCCCAGCTCGCCGACGTGACCTGGTCGCTGACGTAGACCTGGACGGTCTCCCGGACGGGACGCGTGCCTGTGTTCCGCACCGTCACCGCGGCGCGAACGGTGTCGTCGGGGGCCACCACGTTCTCGCCGACCTGCAGGTCCTCGTACTCGACGTGGGTGTAGGAGAGCCCCTCGCCGAACGCGAAGGCCGGCTGTTGGGTGAGATCGGCGTACCGGTCGCCGTGCTGGCCGCGTATCTGGTTGTAGTAGGTGGGCTGCTGGCCGACGTGTCGTGCGAACGAGATGGGCAGGCGCCCGCTCGGCTGGATGAGGCCGAGCAACAGCTCGGCGATCGCCCGACCGCCCTCCATCCCGGGGTTGGCAACCCAGAGCAACGCCGACGCGTGCAGTGCCGCGGGCGGCAAGACGAGGGGCTTGGACGCGAGCAGGACCACGATGATCGGCGTGCCGGTCGCCGCCAGCGCCTCGAGGAGGTCACGCTGGCCTCCGACGAGCTCGAGCGTCGCCGTCGAGCGGCCCTCACCCACCAGCTCGATCCGGTCCCCCACCACAACCACGACATAGTCCGCCCGACGGGCCTGGGCGACGGCATCGGCGAGCATCGCCGGGTCGGGCTCGGCCGGCTCGACGATCGGTGGCCGGGGCTGGCCGTCGGGGAAGAACTCGCCCTCAGGGTCCGGCACCAGGTCGAGGACTCGGGCACCCGGCGCATGGGTCAGCGTCCACCCGCGCGGGAGGTGTTCGCGCAGCCCGTCGAGCACCGTCGTGATCATCCCCCTCGGCTGCCCGTCGAGCCATCCCGCCTGGCCCGAGCCGCCCGCCCAGTCGCCAAGCTGGGTCTGAGCGTCGTCGGCCAGCGGTCCGACGAGCGCCACCCGCTTCGAGGCGCGGCCGGCCGCGTCGGCGCGTCCCGTGCCATCCGAGGCGAGCCCACCCTCGAGCGGCAGCACGCCGTCGTTGCGAAGCAGTACGAGCGACCGTCTCGCGATCTCGAGGTTGAGCGCCCGGTGCTCGTCGGTGCCGACAGCGAGCTGGATGCGCTCCAGGTCGGGTCGGCGCGGGTCCTCGAACAGCCCCAGCTCGAACTTCACGGTGAGGATCCGCGACACGGCGGCGTCGAGGTCGTCCTCGGCGAGCAGCCCCGTCCGAATGGCCTCCTGCGCGCCGTCGAAGAAGCCCGGAGTCGTCATCACCATGTCGTTCCCGGCTCTCACCGCGGCCGCGGACGCGTGAGCGTAGTCGGGCTGGACCCGTTGCTCCCACACCATCCGCCCGACGTTGTCCCAGTCGGTGACGAGGGTTCCCGAGTATCCCCACTCGCCGCGGAGCACATCGTTCAGCAGCCAGTCGTTGACCGTGATCGGAGTGCCGTCGATGGTCTGGTAGCCGAGCATGAAGGTGCGGCAGCCCTCGCGGGCCACGCGTTCGAAGGGCGGAAGGAACCAGGAAAGGAGCTTCCGCCGAGAGATGTCTGCCTCGCTCGCGTCCCGGCCGCCCTGGGTCTCGGAGTAGCCGGCGAAGTGCTTTGCCGTCGCGAGGATGGCCGTGGGGTCGGACAGCCCCGCGCCTTGATAGCCGCGCACCATGGCGGAGGCGAGCTCGCCGATGAGGAACGGGTCCTCGCCGAAGGTCTCGCCCACTCTGCCCCAGCGCAGGTCGCGCGCGATGCAGAGCACCGGCGAGAACGTCCAGTGCACGCCCGTGGCCGCGGCCTCGGCCGCGGTGGCGCGCGCCACTTGTTCCAGCAGTCCGGCGTCCCACGACGCCGCCATCCCGAGCTGGGTCGGGAAGATGGTCGCCCCTTCCCAGAAGGAGTGCCCGTGGATGCAGTCCTCGCCGACCAGCAACGGGATCCTCAGCCGAGTCTGCTCAGTGAGGTCGTGCGCTCGGATCACCCGCTCGGGTGAGGTGTGCAGGATCGACCCGGCGTGCATCCGCAGGACCAGTTCGTCGAGATCGCCGCGGGCGTCCAGCTGCATCATCTGGCCGACCTTCTCCTCGACCGTCATCCGGTCCAGCAGATCGGCGACCCTCTGGCCGATCGTCGCCGACGGGTCGAGATAGCGCGCGTCCTGGATGGTCATCCTCTTACCTTGCGTTGCCGGATCCGTGCTGAGAGTCCATGGCGCGAGCGGCCTCAGCGGGATGGTCCGGGGGGCGGCTGGTACACCTGCTCGACAGCGGCATCGATGTCTGCGCCGCTGACCTCGACGGTCTCCATGTCCGTGGTCACAGCACGAACGTAGCCCCGTCGCGTCGTGCAACCAACGCCTGCGTCAGGGGCGTCCGGCGCCGGGCACGTCGACCGGGACGGTGAGGACCTGCCCGGTGCGAGGCCCGTTGGCCAGCCGATCGAGGTTCGCGACGGGGCCGTCGGCCGGCCGCCATTCGGCCGTCAGGATGAAAAGGGTGCGCCGGTCCGGACCTCCGAGCATCAGCGCGAACGAGGCCCGGTTCTCCGGCAGCTCGACGCGCTGCAGGACCTCGCCGCCAGGCGCGACGCGGACCACTGCGTAGTCGGCGGTGCCGACCCAGACCGCTCCTTCGGTGTCCAGGCAGATGCCGTCAGGGCCGAGTCCGTCGGCGAAGACGCGACGGTTGGACAGCCCTCCGTCGGCGTCGATGTCGAACGCGGTCAGCCGACCGGCGAACGACTCGGCGATGATCAGCGTCCGGTCATCCGGGGTGACCACCATGCCGTTGGGGAACTGGATGTCGTCTGCGACCTGGCGGATCCGGCCGTCCGGGGTCGCGAGCTTGATGTAGCCGGGCACGGGCGGCGCTCCGCCGACGAAGTCGAAGTCCGCGCCGTTGAGGTAGACGTTGCCGCGTCCGTCCACCACGATCTCGTTCGCGGGCTGGTCGGCGAGGACCACGATCGACCCGTCGGGCTCCCGGCGCCGGAGCTTGTCGCCAGTGACCAGCAGCCTCCCGTCGGGCAGCCAGTCGATCGAGTAGCCCATCGAGCGGCTGTCGGGATCCAGCGTCGCGATGACCTCGGCCCGGCCGTCCAGGCCGGCGGCCACCACCTGGCGGTCGATCCAGTTGCAGAACCACAGACGACCCTCGTGCCACCGCGGTGACTCGGGAAATCCCAGACCGGTCAGCAGGACCTTCGGCTCGGACATCGACCTCTCCTCACTTCGCCGGGGCGCCGGCCGGCCAGCCGGCCCCTTCACCTCCTATACGAACGCCGACCCCGCCGATCGACACCTGCCCGTGCGCCGGCGGGCTTCCTGCTCGCGGGTGGTCGAGCTGCCCGTCGTTCACTGCTGGCAGAATCCGTTGCACCTCCGGAGGTTCGCATCCGACGATGTCTCCATGGGCTCTCTCTACGACGATGTCGGCGGGGTGGACGGGCTGCGCACGCTGAGCGCGGACTTCTACGACCGCGTGCTGGCAGACGAGCTCCTTGCGCCGGTATTCGTCCACTTCACGCGCACCCACGTCGACCACGTCGCGGTGTGGCTGGCGGAGGTGTTCGGCGGCCCGGAGGATTACACGGCGAGGCTCGGAGGCCATCAGGCGCTGTTGCGCAGCCACCTCGGGCTGGCCATCCGCGACGAGCATCGTGAGCGCTGGCTGCAGCTCATGTCCGAAGCGATCGACTCGGTGCTGCCGGGTAGACCCGAGCTGGCGACGACGCTGATGGACTACTTCCGCTGGGGCACGCAGATCGCGCAGGACGTGTCTCAGTCACCGTCCGGTACCGACCTCGGCGATCCCGGTCCCACGCCACGGTGGAGCCACGACGGCCTCACGACATAGGGCTCCTGGCAGGTGATGCCTGCGGGGGCGGTACGCGAGGAGTGCGCGGGTCCCGCCGATCAGTCGGCGCGCATCAGGGCGTTGAGGTCGCCGACCGCACCAAGATGCCGGAGCTTGTCGGGGTTGATCTGGTTGCGCAGCCCGGTGATCCGGCCGTCAGCGCCTACATCGATCGTCATGACGCCGAAGAGCTCTCCGTCCGGGCCACGGGTGATCAGCGCCGGCTGGCCGTTGGCGTGTGTGGGCTCCAGGCGCACGCCGAGCGGGTCGCCGCGTCGAGCCAGGCCGAGCAGGAACCGCGCCACCGCGACCGCACCGACCATCGGCTTCTGGATCGCCGGCGCCTTGCCACCGCCGTCTCCCCAGAAGGTCACGTCCTCGGCCAGCAGAGCCTCGAGCTCGTCGAGTCCGCCGCCGCGCACCGCCTCGAGGAACGCGGCCGCCAGCTCGTCCCGCCGCTGCGGTGAGGCCTCGAACCGCGGCCGCCCAGCCTCCACGTGTCGCCGCGCCCGCGAGAAGTGCTGGCGGCACGCCGCCTCGGACTGCTCGACGATCTCGGCGACCGCTGCGTAGTCGTACCCGAGCGCCTCGCGAAGGATGAACACCGCGCGCTCGTGCGGAGTGAGCGTCTCCAGCAGGACGAGCATCGCCGTCGAGACGGTGTCATCCAGCTCGACCATCTCTGCGGGGTCGGGCCCGCCCCCGGCCACCAACGGCTCCGGCAGCCATGGCCCGACGTACGACTCGCGCCGCACCCGGGCGGAACGGAGGGTGTCGATCGCGAGCCGGGTCGTGATGGTCGTCGCCCAGGCGTCGAGGTTGTCAGGGCTGGCGCCGCCGCTCTCAGCCTGCGTCATCCGGACGAACGCCTCCTGCACCACGTCCTCGGCCTCCGCCACACTCCCGAGCATGCGGTAGGCGACCGAGAACATCAGCGGCCGGAGGTCGTCGTGGGAGGTGGCGATGAGCGTCACGTGACCACCCTGGCACGGCTGCTGTCACAGATCGAACGCCCATCTCGTCGGAGGGGCAATGAGGCCTTCCACAAGGAAAGCCCGCCCCACGAAGGAGCCCATCATGCGAGTCCTGCTCGCCGGCGCCAGCGGCGCCATCGGCCACACCCTGACCCCCGCGCTCGTCGCCGCCGGCCATGCCGTCCACGGCACCACGCGCAGCGACACCCACGCCGCCGCGATCGAGCGGGCCGGCGCGACCCCCGTCGTCATGGACGGACTGGACCGCGACTCCGTCCTGCGCGCAGTCGAGGAGGCCAAACCGGACGTCATCATCCACCAGCTGACCGCGCTCAAAGGCGGCCTGAACCCCAAGCACTTCGACCGCGACTTCGCGATGACCAACCGCCTCCGCACCGAGGCCACGCGGCACCTGCTCGAGGCCGCGCGCCGCAACGGTGTCAGCCGGTTCATCGCCCAGAGCTTCACCGGCTGGACCAACGAGCGGACCGGTCCGTCCGGAAGCGGCGGCCTCGCCGACGAGTCGACCCCGCTCGACCCGCACCCAGGCCGTGAGGCGCGCGAGACACTCCAGGCCATCCGCTGGCTGGAGGACACGGTCCCCGCCACGCCGGACCTCGACGGGATCGTGCTGCGCTACGGCGGCTTCTACGGCCCCGGGACCGGTATCGCCCGAGGCGAGGACTCCGAGATGCTCGAGCTCGTCACTCGGCGACGGCTCCCGATCGTCGGCAGCGGCGCAGGGCTCTGGTCCTTCATCCACGTCGTCGACGCTGCATCCGCGACCGTCGCCGCCGTCGACCATGGCGACCGCGGCCTCTACAACATCGTCGACGACGAGCCCGCCCCGGTGTCCGACTGGCTCCCTGCACTCGCCCGCGAGCTCGGCGCCGAACCGCCACGCCACGTCCCGGCCTGGCTCGCCAGGATGCTCATCGGCGAGCACGGCGTCAACACGATGACCAACGCGCGTGGGTCGTCCAACGCCAAGGCCAAGCGCGAGCTCGACTGGACGCTCAGGTACCCGACGTGGCGAGTCGGCTTCGCCGAAGGCCTCTGACTCCCAATCCTTCTCGTCAACTCACCGTATGCCGTTGGCTCGCCCCCCGCGCCCGAGCTCACCTTCCAGCCGGGCGCGGGTCAGCGGCATACGGCCCGCAGGTCTGGGCGGCTCGGCGAAGGCCGGCTGTGAGGGCGTCAGCCCTTGACGGCGCCGGACAGCGCGCCGCTGGTGAAGAAGCGCTGGAACATCAGGTACACGATCAGCACCGGCAGGATGGCCATGACGATGTATGCGTTGAGCTGTCCGTAAGAGTTGGTGAACTGTGTCGAGAAGTTCTGCAGCGACAGCGGGACCGTCTGCGAGTCGGCGTCCTGCAACAGGGTCAGGGCCATGGCGAACTCGTTCCAGGTGGCGACGAAGTCGAGGATGAACAGGGCGGCGAGCGCGGGTCGGGCCAGCGGCAGGATCACGCGGAAGAAGAGGCGGAAGTTGCCGGCGCCGTCGATCCGGGCAGACTCGTCGAGCTCGCGCGGGATGCCCTTGAAGAACCCGTAGAGGAAGAACGTCTGGAAGGGGATCCCGAAGGCGAGGTACGGCAGGATGATCCCGGTCGGCGAGTTGAGCAGGCCGAGATAGTCCATGGTGGTGAACATCGGAGCCAGGGCGATCTGGATGGGCACCATCGAGCCGAGCGCGACGACCAGAAGGACCGCGGTCGCGCCACGGAACCGCAGCCTCGAGATGGCGAACGCGGCCATGGCAGAGACGAACAGGCCGACGGGGACCTTGATGAGGGCGATGTAGAGGCTGTTCTTGCCCACGACCCAGAGGTTGCCCTTGTCGGCAGCATCGGGATAGTTGGACCACTTCCACTCGGTCGGCAGTGACCAGATGGAGGAGCTGCTGATCTCTGCCTGGCTCTTCAGCGACGTCAGGATCATGAAGAAGAACGGCAGAGCCCAGATGACGCACGAGATGACAAGGGCGATCCAGAGTCCGATCATCGGGAAGTCGACGCTGCGACGGTGTGCCGGGGTGACTCGGACGGTGGCCGGCCGCGTGGCGGCGGTAAGTGTTGCGTTGGCGGTCATGAGCGGTCATCTCCGATCGCGCGGATCAGGTAGGGGACGACGAGGATCAGGCTGATGAGTAGCAGGATGACCGCGAGGGCGTTGCCGCGTCCGAAGTCGTGGTTCTGGAAGGACTGTTGGTACGACCACAGTGCGAGCACCTGCGTGGACTGCACCGGGCCGCCTCCGGTCATGCCGACGATGAGGTCGAAGACCTTGAGCGAGTTGATGATCGTCAGCACGATGACCACCGCGGTGGTCGGGCGCAGCGCCGGCAGCGTCACGTGGCGGAACTTCTGCCATGCCGTGGCGCCGTCGAGGGAGGCGGCCTCGAGCAGGTCTTGCGGCACGGTCTGTAGACCGGCGAGGAACAGCACCATGGCGAACCCGGTTGACTGCCACAGGTACGCGATGAAGACCGAGTACAGGGCGGTGGACGGCTGTCCGAGCCAGTCCTGGGCCCAGTCGCCGAGCCCGATGGAGGTCAGCACGCTGTTGATGGGTCCGTAGAGCGGGTTGTAGATCCAGCGCCACATGGTGGCCACCGCGATCGAGGCAAGGACCGCCGGCACGTAGAAGACGGAGCGGAAGAGGTTCCGCCCCAAGAGCTTGCGGTTCAGGGTCACCGCGAGCAACAGCGCCAGTCCGGTCGGCAGGATGAGAGAGGCGACGACCCACAGCGCGGAGTTCTTCAGCGCGGTGAAGAACACCGGGTCTGAGGTGAACAGCGCGACGTAGTTCTGCACCCCGACGAAGACCTTGTCGGTCGTGGGGAAACCGTCCCACTTGAAGAAGCTGAGGTAGATCGCCGAGACGATCGGAAAGAGCAGGAAGACGCCGTACAGCAGGAGTGCGGGGATGAGAAAGGGCGACGACTTCAGCACGGAGGTGGAGGTCACTGGCCGACCGGACCTTCGTGGCTTGGCCGTGGGCTGGGCCACAGCCGTCAGTGAGGCTTGCGTGGACATCGTTGTCTCGCTTTCACGATCGCGCACTCCCCCGCCCGGCCCGGCCATGGCGAGAAACCGGGCCGGGCGGAGGCATGCGGCGGTGCTGGCTTACTTGTTGGCGTCGATGAACTTCTGGAACTCAGCACCTGCGGACGCGGGGTCGATGGTTCCCTGGGCGACGCCGTTCTGGATGCGCCAGTACTCCGTGGTGACGTTGGTCGGGAAGTTCTGGTCGTTGTTGAGGAAGTAGCCCTTGGCCTGGCCGAAGTAGTTCTGGAAGTCCTTGTCGATCGGCTGGTCAGAGTTGGGCTTGACCTCCTTGTTGACCGACAACGCGGCGAACGCGGACCCGAACGAGGACTGGACATCGCTGGAGGTCAGGTAGTCGGCGAACTTGGCTGCCTGGTCTGGGTGCTTGCTCGCCTTGGTGACGTACATGCCTTCGGAGAACCCGTACAGCCGGCCGGTGCCGGTCGGGATCATGAACGTGCTGACGTCGGCGATCTTGCCGCCGTTGTCGACGATGTTCTGGGTGAACCAGTCGCCCTCGATCTGCATGGCCGACTTGCCGGCGAAGAAGAGGTTCGCCGCATCGCCCTGAGCCGCACTGACCCAGCCGGTCTGGAAGTACTGGGCCCAGTTCTTGAGGTCGGTGAAGGACTTGGTGACGCACGGCTCGTTGGCCCACGAGGTCTCGCGATGGTTGAGCTGGTCGCCCTTGTCGGCGCCGCAGTTGGCCTCGATCAGGCTGTCGAGAAGGCGCATGACGTGCCAGTTGTCCTTGCCGCCGAAGGTGATCGGCGTGATGCCTGCGGCCTTCAGCTTCTGGGCGTCGGCGAGCATCTCGTCGAAGGTGGTCGGTGGGTCGGTGATGCCCGCCTTCTGGAAGAGCGCCTTGTTGTAGTAGACGACCTCCCCGCGCTGTGTCCACGGCACTCCGTGGTACCCGCCGTACTGGCTGTAGTTGGTCAGGGTGGCCGGGGTGAACCGGTCCTTCCAGCCGTACTGCTGGTAGTACGTGGTCAGGTCAAGGCTGACGTTGTTCTTGACGAACTCGCCACCGAGGCCCGGGCCGGCCCACATGTAGTAGAGGTCCGGACCGGCGCTGGTGCCGGCCGAGGTCCGTAGGGCGTCCTTGAGTGGGTCGACGGCCTTGTAGGTGACGTTGACCTTGATGTCCGGGTTCTTCTTCTCGAAGTCGCTGATGGTCTGCTTGAGCTTGGCCGTGGCGGTGTCGTTCTGCGTGACCATCCACCAGTTGATGGTGGTGGCCCCGCCGCCGGATTCGCTTCCGCCCGAGGAACGTCCGCTGCACGCAGCCAAGGCCAGTGCCCCTGCGACGGCCACCACGGTGATTGCCTTGATTCGCACTTGAGTCTCCCTTCACGCGCTCGACGTCGAGCGTCGCTGGTTGGTGTTACGTGCCGCCGGGCTCGGCTGTCACGCGGGTTGGGCCGCGCCGGCGGCTGCCGGGAGGCTGATGTAGATCCGCGGCGCTCCGCCGGGATCCGGGATCGGATCGGTCGCCGACGCGCGGTGTCCGGAACGGACCGTGTCGCCCGTCAAGGGATCCACGACGCGGTACTCGAGCGGAACGTCGGGATCGGTGATGCGGAGGGCTCCGCCGTGCTCCTGGTAGGCAAGGACGTGTCCGCTGGGGGCTCGCAGGACGCGGGGGCAGATGGCGAGGGTCCAGTCCGGGACCATGTCCGTGACGGGCAGCCCGTCGAGGACTCGTCCGACGAGGCCGACGTAGACCGAGCCGCGGAAGTCCAGGGCCTCGCGCCAGCCGGAGTCGGGGTCGAGGAAGTACGGGGCATGGCCCGGTTCGTCCTGGTGCAACCTCCACTGCCACAGGCTCGCCGCGCCGTAGACGACGCCCATGGTGCCGCCGGCGAACAGGTTGGCCCACGCCTCATGGCCCTGCCACCACCCTTCGGCGTGGCCGGCTCCTCCGGTTCGCTCGTAGGTCGGTTCGCCGTTGGCCACGGCGCGGACGGGACGGTTGCGGGCCATGTCGGCCACTCGCTCGGGGATGTGCTCGCCGCCGTGGCCGGTCTGGCACCACTGGAAGTCCAGCCACGCGGCATCCTGATGGGCATCGGCCACGGCGTGCGGTGCGTAGTGCAGTCCGGTGGGCTGCTCGTAGCAGTCCCACGCCTCGACCTCCCTGCCGCCGGCTTCGGGCTGGGGCGCCAGACCCGTTCCGTCGGCGCCGACCAGGTAGATGACCGGGCGGGCGCCGTAACGGGCGACGAGGTAACGGCAGTAGCGGGCGTAGTCCTGCGACGGGACGACGGTCCCGGCGACGCCCAGGCCCTTCCAGCCGAACCCGTGGAACACCGGCTGGAGGACCGCGGCGATTCCCCGTGCGGCCAGCGTGCCCACCAACCCGTCCAGGGTCTGGAAGTAGTCCGGGTTCAACCGGGTCAGCCGTCCGTCGGCCAGGTCCTCGAAGCCGACGTCGAAGCCCTCGTCGGCGGTGCGGTCACGCGGACCCACGGCTCTCATGTCCGGTTGCACGGTCATCAGCAGCGCAGCGTTGAAACCCTTGGCAGCGCGGTCGTCGGCGTAGAGCTCGACCTGCGGCCGGGTCGCTCGCCACGGCAGCGCCCAGGCAGTGTCGGCCACGAGCAGAGCGGCGGTGCCGTCAGCGTGAGTCAGTGAACGGCCGCCGCTGGACATCCGCCAGAACCCATGGCGCAGGAATGCCGTGCCTTCAGGGCCGGCCTGGCCCGCGCACTCCACGACTCCCGACTGTGATGCGAGCGCCTGCATCGACCCGGACGACTCGAGTGTCCAGCTCCACGCACCCTCTTGTGGAGGCGCGAACCTGACGCGCCAGGTGCGGCCACCGTCCCAGAAGGCCGGCCGGCGCAGGGCCAGTCCGTCCTCGTGCACGAACGTCGCGGCGAGCTCGCCCTCGAGGTACGGGTTCTCGAGGTCTTCCGCAGCCTGGAAGGTGAGCTCGACCTCGTGCCAGAGCTTGGCCCTGGTGGCGACGCCGGCGTGGGCCAGCAGGTCCTGCATGTCCATCTCCCTTGATGTTCGGTGTGCCTTCTGACTTGATAGGTTATCGATCACCTATCGCGCATCACAGATGTCCTGAGTAACGGATCGATAACGACTAGATATTCACCCCGCCCCATGGGTGAGACTGGGTGTGGTCCGTACGGTCGGAGCACGGAAGAGGAGCTACATGTCCAAGTCAGCGGCGCGACAGCCACAGCCGCGCCCAAAGATGGTGGACGTCGGGCGCGTGGCCGGGGTCTCGGCCCAGACCGTGTCGCGGTACTTCACCGGGAAGGGCTACGTCGGTGCGGAGACCCGCGAGCGCATCGAGGCCGCGATCAACGAGCTCAACTACCAGTTCAACGGCTCGGCACGGAACCTGCGGGTCAACTCGACGCAGACCATCGGGGTCCTCACGACCGGCCCCTCGGTGTACGGCACGTGGTCGATCGTCCAGGGCCTCAACGAAGCCGCGCACGACGCGGGCTACGCGTTGTTCACCAGCCAGGTCGAGTTCGACCCCTCAGATCCTGACGCTCCTGCCGAGATCCACCAGGCGCTGGACCGCTTCCTGTCGGCACGGGTAGACGGCCTGCTCATCTCCTCGCCGTACCTCGGCATCGAGGACATGCTCGAACGCGTCTGGGAGACCGTTCCCGTGGTCATCCTCTCCGGACGTGCGTGGCCGAAGGCGGACTCGGCGACCGTCGACTCCTACGAGGCGGGGCTTCTTGCCACGCGCCACCTGCTCGAGCTGGGCCACACGCGCATCCTGCACATCGCCGGACCCGAGCACGTCAACGAGGCGCACGAGCGCGAGCGCGGCTACCGGCAGGCCCTCGAAGAGGGCGGAGCCGCCCCGCTCCCGGTGCTCCGGGGGGACTGGTCCGCACAGTCCGGTGCCGATGTCGGCGCCGGCGTGGATCCCCGGGACTTCACGGCCGTGTTCAGCGGCAACGACCAGATGGCCCTGGGCTTCATGGGCGCGCTCCGGCGTCGCGGCCTCGTCGCCCCCGCCGACTACTCGATCGTCGGGGTGGACGACATGCCCGACGCGCGGCATTTCGCGCCGCCACTGACCTCGGTCTGGATGGACTTCGTGGAGCTGGGCAGGGTCGGCTTTCGGATGCTGGCCGAGCGCATCACGACAGGCGAGCGCATCGCGCGGCACGTGATCCGTCCGAACCTGGTGCGGCGTGAGTCGAGCGCGCCGCTGTAGTCCCCGCGTCGCTCACTCGACCCAGGGGTCGTCCGCCTCCGGGCCTACCTTGCGCTTCTCGTCGGCCTCGGCCTGCCGCTCTGCGCGCTCGTCCTCTTCGCCGGCGGGTCGTTCCAGGTCCTCGCTGGCCCAGTGCAGCAGGGCCTCGGAGCTCTCGTCGCGCGTGTCCTTGTCGTGGTGCTGCTCGTCGCTACTCATACTCATCGAGCATGGCACAGGGTGCTGAGAGCAGACTCGACGGACGCCGCTGGGCGCTGGACCCTCTCCGGCGACTCCGAGGCCCAGTGTCAGCCGATGCCGCGAGCGGAGTTGAGGTCGCGCAGCACCGCGCCCACCTCGGCGGGAGTCGATGGGCTGCCGGGGAACCCCGCGATCCGTCCGATGGGGGCGTTGTCCAGCAGCGGGCGCATCTCGGGGTCGTCCAGCAGGAATGCAGGACCAGGCTGCCCGGTCTCCCCCGTCGTGCCACCGCCCGTGAGCGCTGCCCGCACGACCTCGGCCGCCTGCGGGTCGGCAAGGATCTCCGCGACCGACGAGTCCACGGTCAGTGGGACCGCGATGCGGTCGCCGACCACCTCGACGCTGCCGTGCAGGCGAAGGTCACGGCTCGACGCACCGACGTGCACGGCATACGCGCCGCCCTCGACGACCCACGCGCCCACCTGGGTGTTCCAGTACGCGAGGTCTGCGCGCGGCACGTGCACCTGCACCTCGCGGCTCTCACCCGCAGGGACGTCTACGGAGGCAAATCCCTTGAGCTCCTTGGGCGCTCGCGTCACGGTGGAATCGGGCAGCCCGACGTAAACCTGCACCACCTCGCGCCCGTCGCGGGTGCCCGAGTTGGTGAGGGTGAGGCGAACGGTGAGCTCCGCGTCGGTCTGGCGGACCGACAGCGACGAGTAGTCGAACGTCGTGTACGACAGGCCGTGGCCGAAGGGATACTGCACGTCGACGTCCCGGGCGTCGTACCAGCGGTAGCCGACGAAGATGCCCTCGCCGTAGCGGACGTGACCGTGTTCGCCGGGGAAGGCGAGGTATGCCGGTGAGTCCTGGAGGCGATGCGGCACCGTCTCGGTGAGGCGCGCCGACGGGTTGACCGTGCCGTAGAGGACGTCGGCCACGGCACTGCCGCCGGCCTGGCCGAGCAGCCATCCCTCGAGCACGGCCGCAGCCCGGTCGGCGACCTCGCCGAGCCGTAGGACACCGCCGTTGGACAGCACGACGACGGTGCGTGGGTTCGCCTCGACCACCGCAGACAGCAGGGTGATCTGGTCTGCGGGCAGGTCGATGTCGTCGCGGTCGTAGCCCTCGGACTCCAGCTCCGCCGGCAGTCCCAGGAACACCACGGCCACGTCCTTGGAAGCAGCCAGTGCGACGGCCTCCTCGACCAACGCCTCGGACGACCGCGACTCCGACAGGCCACCCAGCACGAAGCCGGCGGCGTACCCGACCTGGGCCTCGCCGGCATACCCGGTCAGCCCGTCGAGGGCTCGGTCGAGCCGCGTCGGGTTGATCAGCGAGCTGCCGGCGCCCTGGTAACGCGGCTCGGTCGCGAAGGCGCCGATCACCGCCACGCTCTGCGACGGCGACAGGGGCAGCAGGTCGCCGTCGTTCTTGAGAAGGACGACGCTTCGACCGGCCGCCTCACGGGCGAGCGCGTGATGCCGGTCCATGTCCCAGTCGTCGCCGGAGCCGGAACTCGTTGACCGCGTGGACGATTCGGCTGTCGCGAGGCGGCCATCGCGGGTCAGCGCCTTCTGCACGAGGTCGACGACGCGGACCGCAGCCCGGTCGAGGACCGACTCGTCGAGCTCGCCGGCACGTACCGCGCCCACGATCTCGGCATCGGTACGTCCACCGCTGGACGGCATCTCCAGGTCCAGGCCTGCCGCGAGGCCGGCGACCCGGTCGTTCACTGCTCCCCAGTCGGACATCACCAGGCCCTCGTAGCCCCACTCGTCGCGCAGCACCTCCGTGAGCAGCCACGGGTTCTCGGATGCGTACGTGCCGTTGATGCGGTTGTACGAGCACATCACCGTCCAGGGGCGAGCCTCGGTCACGACGCGCTGGAAGCCACGAAGGTAGATCTCCCGCAGCGGTCGCTCGTCGACGTCGGCCGACACGCGCATCCGGTCGGTCTCCTGGTTGTTCGCTGCGAAATGCTTGACCGAAGCGCCGACGCCGCGGCTCTGCAGACCGCGCACGAGGGCGGCGCCGAGCACGCCGGAGACGAAGGGGTCCTCCGAGAAGTACTCGAAGTTGCGACCACAGAGCGGAGACCGCTTGATGTTGATCCCCGGGCCGAGCAGCACGCCGACCTCCTCGGCCACTGCTTCGTCACCCAGCGCCGCACCGACCCGCTCGAGCAGCTCCGGGTCGAACGTCGAGCCGAGCCCCACGGCCGGCGGGAAGCACGTGGCCGGGACACTGTCGGCCAGCGAGACCTGGTCCCCGCCCACTCGCTGCTTGCGCACACCGTGTGGCCCGTCGGTCAGCATTACCTCCGGAATCCCCACGCGTTCAAGCGATTTCGTGAACCAGAAGCTCGCGCCACTGGTCAGCGACGCCTTCTCCTCGAGCGTCAGTGCAGCGACCACCTCCTCGGGCGCGGAGGTGTGGATCGAGGGCACGAGGTCGGTCATCGTCGTCCTTTCGGGTCGCAGTCGCGCGACGGGCTCCCAAAACCATACGGCGCTCGGTTTTCATCTGACAAGAGGATCCGTACGATTCACTGCCATGAGCGGCAGGACCCCACGGGGCTCGTACGCCAAGGGCATCGCGAAGCGCGAAGAGATCCTCACCGCTGCCCTCGACGTCATCGCCCGCAACGGCTACCAGCGGACATCGGTGCGGGACCTCGCCGACGCGGTCGGGCTGAGCCAGGCGGGCCTGCTGCACTACTTCTCCTCCAAGGAGGAGCTGTTCGCCGAGATCCTGCGCAAGCGCGACGAGGTCGACCGCGAACGTATGCCGGATGGCCGCGGGGCCATGGTCAGCGGGCTCATCGAGGTGGTGCGCCACAACGCGACGGTGCCTGGCCTGGTCCAGCTGTACGCCCAGCTCTCCACCGAGGCGACGCATCCGGAGCACGCGGCGCACGGCTTCTTCGTGGAGCGGTACGCGTCGCTTCGAGCCGCCCTCGCGACCGAGATCCAGGCGGCTCAGGCTCGTGGCGAGCTGTCCGATGCGCTGGACGCGACGAGCGCGGCCACGATTCTGCTCGCTGCGGCCGATGGCCTTCAGACCCAGTGGATGCTCGACCCGTCCATCGACATGGCCGACCACCTCGAGACCCTGTGGCGCGTCCTTCAGCACGGGTGAGAAGTTCATGCGCGAGCCACCGCAGGCGGGTGACACGCGTCCGGCCCCCGGAGAGACTGGCAGGACAGGCCGGGCAACCTCGGACGGTGACGGCACCCTCGAACTGGAAGGACGGCATACCGTGACGACCAAGAGCGACTTCCCCGCGGAAGACTGGACACGCGTAGTGCGGGCACCGTTCGTGGCCGGTATGGCCATCTCGCTGGCCGACCCCGGAGGGCCGTTCGAGATGGGCAAGGAGACGATGGCCACGATCAAGTCGGCCACCAACCCGCCCACCCGCGAGCAGCTGCTTGCCGAGGTCGCCTTGGAGATCCAGGCGATGACCCAGGACAGGCAGAACCCGCTGAAAAGCTGGAAACCAACCGGCGGGGCCGCACCCGGCTCCCAGGTGCTCGACGAGCTCCGAGGCGTCATGACAGTCGTCGTGGCGAAGGCCACCCCCGACGAGGCGGCCGCCTTCGCGCGCTGGCTGCTCGCTACAGCCCAGGCCGCGGCCGACGCCGCCAAGGACGGCGGCTTCATGGGCTTCGGCGCGAAACAGGTCAGCGAAGGCGAACAGGCCATGCTCGACCAGGTGCGCGAGGCGGTCGGCGCCTGAGTGGCGCTTGCCCGTCCCCGGCGAGGTCGGATACGAGTCCAGAGGGGCGGGAGGAACCAGTGCGACGGAGCGCTCACTCGACCCGGTGAACACCCCACGTCGCGTGAGCCGAGCGAGACGGGGGAACTTCGCTGGTCGACTCCGCGGTAAGAAACGCTGTCGAGCCGCGGCAAACTGGGCATGAGCACAGCGACCACCGCATTCGTTCTCTCCGGAGGGGGCAGCCTCGGCGCGGTCCAGGTCGGGATGCTCCACGCGCTGGCCCACCACCACATCCGGCCGGACCTGCTCGTGGGCACATCGGCGGGGGCGATGAACGCTGCCTGGGTCGGCGGTCACGGCATGTCGGCGGAGTCCCTCGACGAGCTTGCGGAGGTCTGGGTCGGACTGCACCGGTCCGACGTGTTCCACGTCGGGCTCCGCCGGGTCGTCGGCGGCCTGCTCGGACGTCAGGCCGCGGTCGCCTCCGAGGACCGCCTCCGCGACCTCGTCACGAGACACACCGGCTTCGCCGACCTGGCCGAGGCGAAGATCCCGGTCCACTTCGTGGCAGCCGACGTGCTCAGCGGGCGCTCCGTGCTCGTCAGCGACGGGCAGGTCACGACCGGGCTCCTGGCGAGCACGGCCATCCCGGGCGTCTTCCCGCCGGTGGCAATAGGCGGACGCCTCCTCATGGACGGTGCTCTCGCCGACCGCTCCGGTGTCAACCACGCCGTCGACCTCGGCGCCACGGAGATCTACCTCCTGCCCTCCGGCTCACCATGCGCGCTGGCGCACCCGCCGACATCGGCGATCGGCCTGGCCACCCACGCCCTGAGCCTGTTGCTCGAGCAACGGCTGGTCGCCGAGGTCGCGGCCCTGGCGGACCGGGCGAAGCTGAGGGTCCTGCCGCCGCTGTGCCCGCTCGCGGTTCCTGCCACCGACTTCACCCACGCTGCCGAGCTCGTCGCCCGCGGCCGTCGGAGCGCTCTCGACTGGATGGCGAGCGGTGGTACCGAGCTGCCCTCTCCCGAAAGGTTCCTCACGATGCACCACCATCGCAGCGGCATACGGCCCCGCGGGCGACCACTGGGCCGGACGCAGTCGCTGGCGCGGCGGGCGATCATCGGGTCGGGCTCAACGAGATCTACCTGACCCTGGCGGTGGAACACGTCGACCTTGGGGCCCTCTGACCCCGCACATGCGTCAGGCCGGACGCCCGCATTGCATCGGGAAGTTCCGGCCTGGCTATCCGACTCCCTAGGAGCCGTCTGATGTCAAGGGTACGGATGTTGTCTTATGACGTCCACATGTGGTCCCTGACGTGCCCAGATCGGCCCCAGCGCGCCGGTGTCGACGCGTATCTCGTCGGCCGAGTAGAGCAATGTTGCGGCGCGTGGCCCGACGATGGCGGCCAGGGGTCTCACGCCGCACCGGCACCCTGATCGCCGCGACGACATCTCCCTGAGAGCAACCAGGGGGGAATAGGTACCGGGATGCGTACTTTCCCGGATGTACGTGGACGCGTGGCTGAGGACTCTGGCATGCAAGCGAACACCTCGAGTCCTCCTAGGGCCTGCCATGTACTCCACCTCACGCATCACGCTTAGCCCGTCGGGCGTCGTCGGTGCGCCGGTGCGTGCGCAGGCTCCGGGCCCGGACCGCGGCTGGTGGCGCCAGGCGGTCACCTACCAGGTGTATGTGCGCAGCTTCCAGGACTCCGACGGTGACGGCGTCGGAGACCTGGACGGCGTTCGCAGCAGGCTGCCCTACCTGCGTGAGCTGGGAGTCGACGCGATCTGGATCAGTCCCTTCTACCCCTCGCCGCAGCACGACCACGGGTACGACGTGGCCGACTACATGAACGTGAACCCCGAGCTCGGCACCCTCGAGGGCTTCGACGCCCTCCTTCGCGACGCCCACCGCCTGGACCTCAAGGTCATCACCGACATGGTCCCCAACCACTGCTCGGTCGATCACCCGTGGTTCACCGCCGCGGTCGCAGCCGGCCCCGGCAGCCGCGAGCGGCAACGGTTCCACTTCGCCGACGGCCGAGGTGGGCACGGGGAGCTCCCGCCGAACAACTGGTGCTCCATCTTCGGCGGGCCGGCATGGCAGCGCGCCACCGAGCCGGATGGCACCGAAGGACAGTGGTACCTGCACACCTTCGCGCCCGAGCAGGCCGACTTCAACTGGATCCACCCGGACGTCAACGACTACTTCGACGAGGTGATCCGCTTCTGGTTCGACCGCGGTGTCGACGGGCTCCGGATCGATGTGGCCCACGGTCTGCACAAGGGCAAAGGCCTGCCTGACCACGACCTGGCCCCGATGGACGAGCTCACGGGTGACCCGGTCAACCCGTACGCGTGGAACCAGCCCGAGGTCCACGACGTCTGGCGGCGGTGGCGCCAGATCGCGGAGGAGTACACCGACACGACGGGGCGCGAGCGGGTGCTCATCGGCGAGGTCGGGGTGCTCGATGCCGCGCAGCTCGCGGACTACCAGCGGCCTGATGAGCTGCACCAGAGCTTCTTCTTCGACTTCCTCCGCACCCCGTGGGACGTCGGGGACCTGCGCGACTCGATCGAGCGCGGCCTGCGAGCCGTGTCTGCGCACGGGTCTCCGGTCGCCTGGGTGCTCAACAACCACGACATGCCCCGGGTGGTGACCCGGTATGCCGGTGGTGCGCCGGGCGGTGACGCCGGCGACGTCGACCTCGGCACCGCGCGGGCCCGCGCCGCAGCCCTGCTCATGCTGGCTATGCCGGGATCGACGTTCCTCTACCAGGGCGAGGAGCTCGGGCTGCCCGAGGTCACCGACCTGCCCGACGACGTGCTCACCGACCCGATGTTCCATCGCACGGGTGGAGCCCGACGTGGCCGAGACGGGTGCCGGGTGCCGCTGCCCTGGACCTCGTCTCCTGCCGACTCCTTCGGCTTCTCGCCGGCCGATCCCACTGCGGGCGGCCGCGCACCATGGCTGCCGCAGCCGGCGTGGTTCGAGTACTACTCCGTCGACAATCAGCTCGGGTCGGATGAGTCGATGCTTCAGCTCTACCGCGAGGCAATCGCCTTGCGACGCCGACTGGCAGCGCCGTCCTTCAGCGAGTTCCGTTGGCTGCCAGCGGAACCAGGTGTGCTGGCGTTCGCTCGCGGCGATGGTTTCGCGTGCGTCGTCAACTGCTCGTCGCGCCTCGTGCGCACTCCTGTCGACGGTCAGCTCCTGCTCGCGAGCGACCCCGAGACGGGAGAGAAGCTGCCACCGAACAGCGCCGCCTGGTTCGAGCTGACCAGAGCGCCCCTCGACGACGTGTGACTACGCGCCGGAAGGCGCCCGCGGAGGCCAGACGTCTGCACCGAGCTCCCGCGAGACCGACCTCGCGGCCTCCCGGACGAGGTCACGTGCGCTGTGGCCAGCAACGTCTCCGTCGGACGGGATCACGACACCGATGGCCCCGACAGCCTCCCCGTAGGAGTCGAAGATCGGGCTCCCGATCGAGCTCTCGCCGATCACCGCCTCGTCCTGCTCCACGGCGAACCCGCTCACCCGGATCTCGTCGAGCTGAGCCCGGAGCCCAACGGGTGAGGTGATGGTCTCCCCGGTCATGCTGCGTAGCTCAGCGGAGGCGAGCACCCGCTTCTCATCGTCGGGCAGGAACGCGAGCATGGCCTTGCCGAGGGCGCTGGCGTGGGCGGGGATGACGATGCCGACCTCGGGCATCTGCCTGCTCCCGTCAGGGCGCGGCTCATGGTGGATGATCACGACGTCGTCGACGAGGAGCACACCGGTGCGCACCGCGAGACCCGTCCGGCGGGCGAGGTCCTCGGCCCAGGGAATCGCCCGGGATCGCAGCTCGAGGGTGTCGAGGTAGACGTTGCCCAGCCGCAGGACCGCAGGCCCAAGCTGGTAGCGGCTGGAACCCCGCTCCTGCACGACCATGCCGTGCTCGACGAGGCTTCGGACGATGCCGTGCGTCGTCGAGGGCGCAAGCTCGAGCCGCGCTGCCAGCTCGGACAGGCTCAGGCGGCGCGCGCCCTGAAGCGCGCTGAGGACGCGAATGGCGCGGTCGACCGATTGGATCACTTTTGTCCCTCTGCTGCGGTCCGTTCACGAAGACCCTTGCCTCCCAGTGAATCACAGGTGTAGCCTCCAAATCACGTTCGACAATGTCGAACATCATTCGTACAACTTGCAAAGGGGCAAGGGCGATGCTTGACGAGACCAACTTCCTCCAGCGCCTGGGCGCTGAAGTCATCGGGACCGCGTTCCTGGTGTTCATCGGGGTGGGGTCCGTCCCCGCCACCTTGATCGTCAACGGCAATGCGCCGTTCACCATGGCCGACCTCGGCGTGATCTCCCTGGCGTTCGGCACCGTGGTGATCGCCACGGTGTACGCCTTGGGGCACGTCGGCGGCAACCACATCAACCCGGCCGTGACCATCGGTCTTGCCGTCTCCGGCAAGTTCCCCTGGTCGCAGGTGCCGGCCTACATCGGCGCACAGGTCGTCGGCGCCGTGATCGGCGCTGGGGCGATCATCGGCGTCCTCGGCCACAAGGCCAGCGAGGTGGGCCTCGGGGTCGCCTCCTACGGCGACATCAGCTGGGTCCAGGCCTTCACCGCGGAGTTCGTCGGCACCTTCATCCTGGTGTTCACGATCTTCGGCGTCATCCACCGCAAGGCCGCCGCCGGGTTCGCCGGGGTGGCGATCGGCCTGGTTGTCTTCGCGGCCATCATTCCCGTTGCTCCCACGACGGGCGCATCCATCAACCCGGCTCGTACCGTTGGTCCCATGTTCGTCCAGCAGCTCGCGGGCGGCACGGTGAAGTGGTCGCAGCTGCCTGTCTACCTCGCGGCAGAGATCCTCGCCGGGGTCGCCGCCGCGCTGGTGTACGGCCTGCTGGCCCGCACGCCCGCCGACCGGTCTGCTCCCGCTGCGGGACCGGACCTGGCAGACCCAGAGCCCCAGCTGTCTGACGCTCGCCAACCGAGCAGTGTCTGACGGTCCCTCACCACTGCACACCGAAAGGGACTGACCATGAAGAAGCTGATCAACGACCCCAGCGACGTCGTACTGGAGGCCCTGCGCGGGGTCGAGGCGGCTCATCCGGAGCTGCGGGTCGACCATGAGAACAAGGTCATCTACCGGGGCGGAGCCCCGAAGCCGGGCAAGGTCGGACTCATCTCGGGCGGCGGCTCGGGGCACGAACCGCTCCACGGTGGGTTCGTCGGTCTCGGGATGCTCGACGCGGCCTGTGCCGGCGACGTGTTCACCTCGCCGGTGCCCGGGCAGATCCTGGCCGCCACGAAGCTGGTCGACGGCGGCGCCGGCATCCTGCACGTGGTCAAGAACTACACGGGCGACGTGATGAACTTCGAGATGGCTGCCGAGATGGCGGCCGCGGAGACCGGTGCCCGCGTCGTGTCGGTGGTGACCGACGACGACGTCGCGGTCCAGGACAGCACCTGGACGGCGGGACGCCGCGGGGTCGGCGTGACGGTTCTGGTCGAGAAGATCGCCGGGGCCGCCGCCGAGCAGGGGCGAGACCTCGAGGAGGTGGCCCGGATCGCCCGTTCCGTCAACGCGAACGGTCGCAGCATGGGCCTGGCCCTGACGTCGTGCACCGTGCCCGCAGTGGGACACCCGACATTCGACCTCGGCGAGGACGAGATGGAGCTCGGTGTCGGGATCCACGGCGAGCCCGGTCGGGAGCGGGTCCCGCTCGCGCCCGCGCGTGAGATCGCCTCGATGCTGGTCGAGCCCATCGTCGCGGACCTGCCGTTCGCCAAGGGCGAGCCGGTCATCGCCTTCGTCAACGGCCTGGGCGGCACTCCGCTCATCGAGCTCTATGTGATGTACAACGAGATCCAGCAGCTCCTCGACCAGCACGGCCTGCCCGTCGCGAGGTCGCTCGTGGGCTCCTACATCACCTCACTCGACATGGCGGGCGTCTCCGTGACCCTGCTTCGGGTCGATGACGAGCTGCTCTCCCTCTGGGACGCTCCTGTGAACACTCCGGCGTTGAGATGGGGCATCTGAGCATGAGCGACGACGTGACCACGGCGGTCTTCGAGGACTGGGTGCGCAGGTTCGCCCAGCTGATCGCGGAGAACCGGGACCACCTCACCGAGCTCGACGCGGCGATCGGCGATGCCGACCACGGGTCGAACATGGACCGAGGTATGAAGGCCGCCGTGGCCGCGCTGGACGACAACCCGCCGCCGAACGCCTCCGCGCTGCTGTCCAAGGTCGGGATGACGTTGGTCTCCACGGTCGGTGGAGCGAGCGGGCCGTTGTTCGGGACGATGTTCATGCGCATGGGGGCCTCGCTCGGGCCCGCCGGCGAGACCATGTCGGGCGACACGGTCTCCGGCGACGCGTTCGCGGCCGCACTTCGAGCCGGGCTCGGTGGGGTGGTCGACCGCGGCAAGGCCGCACCCGGTGACAAGACGATGTATGACGCCCTGGCCCCCGCCGTCGAGGCCCTCGAGCGCTCCCTTGCCGTCGACGGCATGCTGGCGCAGGGGCTCGAAGCAGCCCGGTATGCCGCAGCGGCCGGTCGCGACGCCACCACCCCGATGCTGGCCCGCAAGGGCCGGGCGAGCTATCTCGGTGAACGCAGCGTCGGACACCAGGACCCCGGCGCTGCGAGCGTGGCTCTGCTGCTCGAGGCCGCCGCGGCCGCGGCGGGCGCACCCAGCGCCTCCACGGCGGACGAGACGGCCGGCGTGGACGGTGCGGCCGACACCGCCACCTGATGGGTGACGTCGCCGACGGCATACCCATGCCTGACCAACGAGGAGCGCAGTGGACATGACTCAGAGCTCTACGGCCGACGCGCCGCCGCCGGACGACCAGAGGAGGGTCGGACTCGTCGTCGTCTCGCACAGCCGTGCGCTGGCGCGCGCCGCCGTCGCGCTGGCTGCGGAGATGCTCCACGGCCGCCCGGTGACCGTCGAGGTCGCCGCGGGACTGGACGACACGACGTTCGGGACCGATGCGGTCGGCATCATGGAGGCGATCGAGCGCGCCGACGGGCCCGCCGGCGTCGTCGTCCTCATGGATCTCGGCAGTGCCCTGCTGAGTGCCGAGCTGGCGCTCGACCTGCTCCCGGATCCATCCGTCCGCGACCGGGTGACGCTGTCCCCCGCTCCTCTCGTCGAGGGCCTCATCGTCGCAGCCGTCGCGGCTGCGGGTGGGGCCAGCCGTTCAGAGGTCGCAGCCGAGGCGCGGGGAGCCTTGATGGGCAAAGCCGCTCACCTGTCGACACCATTCGAGGGCGGGGAGCCCGAGGTCGTCGACGTGGGTCTCGACGAGGTCGTAGCGGTCTTCCGCGTCGACAACCCCCACGGGCTGCACGCACGACCTGCAGCCCGCCTGGTCAGCGAGGTGCGCGCGCTCGACGCGACCGTCGAGCTCCGCAACCTCACTACCGGCGTGGGCCCGGTCCCGGCCGGCAGCCTGAGCCGCGTGGCGACGCTCTCGGCCCTGTCGGGCCACGACGTCGAGGTCCGTGCGTCGGGGCCACAGGCCCAAGAGGCCGTCGAGCACGTGCTCGCTCTGGCCAAGCGCCGGTTCGACGAACCCGTCGGGTCGGCGGCCGTGGTCGAGCCGGCCCAGAGGGTCATCGAGTCGTCCCGCCCGGGCTCGGCTGTGACGAGCAGCACCGGGCCGGTCCCCGCGTCGCCGGGGATCGCCATCGGACCTGTCCGGCGGTTGGTCGCCGCCCCGGTCGACGTCGAGGCGCACCCCGTCGGCGAGCCGGCGGCAGAGTGGCGCCGCATCGTCGAGTCCGTTGCGGCCGTTCGTCGGGAGATCGAGCACGTCCGGGTCCTCACCGCGCGCGAAGCCGGGGCCGAGCAGGCCGGCATCTTCGACGCACACCTGTCGCTCCTGTCCGACGCCGAGCTGCTCGCCGATGTCAAGGCTCGCATCAGCGCCGGCATGGGCGCCGTTGCGGCATGGGCAGACAGCCTTGCTGCCGTCGAGCGCGAATGGGCGGGCCTTCCCGACCCTTATCTGCGGGAGCGGGCCGCGGATGTCCGCGCCGTGAGCGACCAGGTGCTCCGGGTGATGACGGGTCGTCTCGCCCGCGCCATGACCGCATCCGGTGTCCTCGTGGCCGACGACCTGACGCCCGCCGAGACCGCGGCTCTGGATCTGACGCTCGTGACGGGAGTCGTTCTCGCTCAGGGGAGTCCGACCTCCCACGCCGCCATTCTGGCCCGGGCCCGCAACATTCCGGTCGTCGTTGCTGCCGGGCCCGAGGTCCTGGACGTCCCGGAGGAAACCGTCGTCGTGCTCGACGGGGGCACGGGTGAGCTGCACGTCGATCCACCCTCGAGCGTGGTCGAGGAGTTCGAGCGACGTGCCTTGAATGCCGCACGCTTGCGTGCTGAGCAGGTGGCCCTCGCGGACCAGCCGGCGGTCTCCCGAGACGACGTGCGGTTCGTCGTTGCCGCCAACCTGGGATCGGTGGGCGACGCTCAGGCGGCGCACGACGCCGGCGCCGACGAGGCCGGACTGGTCCGCACCGAGTTCCTCTTCCTCGACCGACTTGCCGCACCGAGCGTCGAGGAGCAACAGGATGAGTACGACCGGATCGCTGAGGCGATGGGCGGGCGGCGGGTCACGCTGCGAACGCTCGACGTCGGAGGTGACAAGCCGCTGCCCTACCTGCCGATGGCCGACGAGGCCAACCCGTTCCTCGGCCGGCGCGGCATACGCCTCAGCCTCGAGCACCGGGACCTTCTTCGCGACCAGCTGGTGGCGATGTGTCATACGGCGCGTCGCTACCCCACGAGCATCATGATCCCCATGGTGTCGACGCTCGACGAGGTCGTCGAGGCACGTCAGGTGCTCGCCGACGCTGCGGGACCGTCCGGCCTCCCGGCCGGCCTGCGACTGGGCACGATGATCGAGGTCCCCTCGGCCGCCCTGAAGATCGAGACGTTCCTGCCCCATGTGGACTTCGTCAGCATCGGCACCAACGACCTGACCCAGTACACGCTCGCGGCCGAGCGGGGAAACAGCGGCGTCGCAGCTCTCTCGGACGCGCTCGACCCAGGGGTGCTGCACCTGGTCGACCACGTGTGTCGCGCGGCGGCCGGGCGCATCGACGTCGCCGTGTGCGGCGAGGCCGCATCGGACGATCTGGCGATCCCGGTGCTGGCCGGCCTCGGCGTTCGGGAGCTCAGCGTGGCGCCTCCGGCCGTTCCGAGAGTCAAAGCGGCGGTCCGAGAGCTCAATGTCGACCGATGCGCCAAGCTGGCGCAGCGCGCGTTGACCATGCCCAGCGCCAACGACGTCCGCAAGCTCGTCCTCGCGGCGATCTCGGAGGTCACGGCCTGAACCGTGACCAACCTGCTGGGGGTGAGTATCGCCGGTGGGCTTCGCGACTCTGTCAAGCAGGAAGTGTGGCCATGGCCAGCGGCCGGCCACCGGAGATCGGGGAACGCGAGAGGAGGTCGAGATGACCCTGCAGACACTGGCGCCTCGCGCCCGCAACATCGCGATGGCCTTCGTCATGGGCTGCACCGTGGTCGGCGCGCTCGCGTGCTCGGAGATCGTGCGTGCCTTCACGCGGCCGCATGCCCCCCGCAACGGCGTTCCGGCCTGAGGCTGCCCGGAGCAGACCTGCGCCTCAGCCGTGCCCCGACCGGGCGAGGGCGACCAGGTCACGGACGCTCGCCTCGGGCAGGTACGCCCGGCTCAGCGCCAGCCCGATGCGCGGAAGCGCGGCCTCGTCCGGGAAGACGAGGAACAAGGGCTCGGGACGGGGCTGGAACTTCGCCTTGAACGCGTGCAGCGACCGGAAGCCGTAGTACGGCTCCAGCGACGCGCCGAGCCGGTCCAGGAAGGTGTCGAGCGTCCCCCGGTCGAGGCCCTCGTCGCCCACCGTTGGCGCGGTCCGGGCGAGTGGTGCTCCAGACAGGGAGACGACGGCGCATCCTTGCTGCTTGAAGTCCATGCACGCGGAGGCGATGAGGTACTCCATGGTGTAGCGGAAGCCTCCGGGCAGCCGGCGCATGACATCGAGCGTCCAGCCCACCGGGTCGGCGCCCCCGCCCGGGTGGACGGGCATCCAGGACGTGACGCCGTGGACGGTCCCGTCCTCGTCGATGGCCAGGCCCGCGAGGACATCCGGGTCCAGCGCCTCGTCGACACCGCCGAGGGTGAAGCCCATCTCCGGCAGGCCCTTGTCCTCGACCCACTCGGACGAGATCGCCTTGACCTGCATCTGGATCCCGCGGGGCATGTCGGCAAGAGGTCCGAGCCGGAACCGCACGCCGAGCTTGCCGGCCTGGTTCAGCGCGGTCCGGACGTCCTGCCACGCCTTGCCCACGAAGTCGAGCGTCGGCAGGTCGATCCACGCCTCCTCGGCCACCTGGAGGCAGTGCCAGCTGCGCGCCTTCGCCTGGGCCGACGCCTCGGACGTCACCGTGAACAGGCATGGCACGAGCCCCTGGGCATGGACGGTGTCGGCGTAGTCGCCGAGCAGCGCCGACCGGTCTGTGGCCGTCGCCGCGACCGGGTCGCACAGCCCGATCGCCACCCCGGCGTGGACCCGGTAGGCGACGAAACCAGGCACCGTGCGCGACTCGAACCACCGGTTCTCCGGCCACGTCGTCATCCACGCGAGCCGGTTGACCGTGCCGTACTTGCGCAGCTGGTCCGCGGCTCGAGCGCGCTGGTCGTCGTCCGCTGGTGCGACGAGGTTCCCGGTCGTGCGGCGAGCCCGGCGGGGTGACGGGTTGCGGAAGGCGCGACGGCCGACAAGGAGCACCGCGAGGCCGATCGCGTTGCCGAACAGGTCCCAGGCAATCGGGACCTTCCCCGGCTCACCGACGACGAACATGTAGGCGAGGTTCGCCACCTGGATCCCCATGACGACGACGAGCACCGCGATCGCCCAGCGCCAGGCCCGCCGCCGTCCCTTGTACAGCGACCGGGCCAGCCAGAGCCAGATCACCGCCATGATCGTGCCGGCGAGCAGGTCGCGGTGCGCCAGCTCCTCCGCCCGTGCGGCCGCCGACAGGGTCGTGTCGAACGGGCCGTTCGCCGTGGTGAAGGGCTGGATGAGGCCCTCGATCGCGGCGAGGACGAACAGTCCCGACGCGAGCAGCCGGTAGTCGCGGCGGGTCAGCTGGCGGAACGTCAGAGACGGTGCCCTGCCATAGAGCAGCGGCCCCAAGGCCAGGCCCCAGGCGACGCCGATGACGTGCCCGACATCCGCGAGCGAGCCCATGTAGATGACGAACAGCACCACGTACGCCACGAGCAGCATTCGCAGCCGGCCCCGCCATGGCGGCAGCAGGGTGACCGAGGCCGCGGCGGCCGCCCCGAGAAAGCCGGCAGAGGGCCCGGCGTCCACGGCTCGCCCGAGCGTGGTCGTCCAGAGATAGCCGTGGTCCCGCGTCAGCCACAGCAGACCGGTGGCGCCCACGACGGCCACGACGTGACAGGTCACCAACGCCACGGCATACCGGCCCGTCCCGAGGCGCCACTCGGCGAAACCGCCGAAAGCCATGAGCCCCAATAGAATCGGTATGTACCTGAGCGGTTGCGTCGCGAAGAACGCCCCTGTGATGACGGTCCACCACCTGCCCTCCTCGAAGGCTGGCAGGCCGTAGGCCACCGAGGCATGGAAAGGCTGGTCGAGGAGCGGGTTCCAGAGAGTCCGGGTCACGACCGAGAGCGCCAGAATGGCGACGACGAGGGCGCTCGTCAGAGGTAGGCGACGCACCACCGTCCAGGGACGGGGCATGCGTCCATGGTCCCGCTCCTGCCGCCCGCCCACGGCGGAATGGCAACAAGCGGCCAGATGTCCAGTCCAACTCCTTCGACCTGAGGATGAGCATCAGACGGATGCCGGAGAGGCGGCCGCGAGCACCTCGTGCACGACGGCGTCGATGTCCTCGTCCGTGGTGCGGTGGTTGGTGACGCAGGCGCGAAGCACGAAGTGTCCGCGGACGGTGGCGTTGGACAGGTACACCCGGCCCCGTCGGTTGACGCGGTCAAGGATCGCCGCGTTCGCCGCGTCCAGCTTCGATGGGTCCCCGCCCGTCCACCGGAAGCAGACCGCCGACAGGGGCACCTCGGCGGCGCGCTCGAGCGCCGGCTCTGCATCGACCAGGGCTGCCAGCCGGCGGGCCTGCCTGATGTTGCCGGCGATGGACTCTCGGAAGGCCGCCAGGCCGTGGTAGCGCAGCGACAGCCACAGCTTCAGGGCCCGCGCCCGTCGAGAGAGCTCCAGCGTCTCCTCGAAGAAGACCTGTCCCTCGACCGGGTCGACGCTGAGCGAGGCGGCGTAGTCGTCGGTGAGCGCGAATGCGCGCTGCGCCGCTGACGGGTCCCGGAAGAACAGCACGCTGCAGTCGAGCGGCTGGTAGAGCCACTTGTGGGCGTCCAGAGAGAACGAGTCGACGTCACCGAGTCCCTCGAACAGCTCCGGCTCGACCATCGCCGCCGGGGCGCCGTACGCACCGTCCGCATGCACCCACACGTCCTCGGCGTGCGCGACCGCGACGATGTCTGCCAGCGGGTCGACCGCACCCGTGACGACTGTGCCGGCGTTGGCGACCACGGCGATCGGCGTCCGCCCGGCAGCCCGGTCCGTCGAGATGGCGCGGCCCAGCGTGGCCGGGTCCAGGCGCAGGTTCGCGTCACAGGGCAGGAGCCGCAGGTTGTCGCGGCCCAGGCCGAGCAGGCCGACCGCCTTGCCGATCGACATGTGCACCTCGCTCGAGGCGTAGACGACGCCGCCAGTCGCTCCGCTCGCGTTGGCCGGGGACTTGGCCTCACGGGCCATGGCCAGGCCCATCAGGTTGGCCAAGGAGCCACCACTGGTCAGCGTTCCCGAGAAGCCCGAGCAGCCGAGCGCGTCGGCCAGCCACCCGACCACACTCCGTTCGACCACGGCCGTCGCGGGCCCGGAGCGCCAGCCCGTCACGTTCTGGTTGATGACCGAGGCGAAGAAGTCTCCCAGCGCGGCCACCGGCTCCCCTGAGCCCATCACGTAGCCGAAGAAGCGCGCGTTCCCGGCCCGGCTGTGCCGGACCACGTCGCCCAGCGCGTCGAGCGCGGCCGGCCCGATGCCCTGCTCGGGGGCGGGTCCGCCGAAGAGCGCGAGGCTGTCCGGCCCGTTGGTCTCCGGTCGGATCGGTACGGCGTCGAGATGGCGGAGGTAGCGAACCGCCTCCTCGCCCACACGATCCATCAGCGCCGTGAAGTCTTCTTCAGAGATGTCGAGCGGTGCGGGTGACATGACGAAAGTCTGCCCTGGGGCCGCCGGCGACAGCAGCCGACAAGCGGCTCCGACGTCTGGTGCACGAGCCGCGCGCCCTCCTAGGTTGTCTTCGTGGACGACCTCTCGGGTGGCACACATCTGCGCCTGGTGTGGCCTCAGTGGCAAGGCGCCGGCTCGGATCACGACCCTGGGCGGCGAATGCTCGTGAGCCTGGCTCCCTTCTCGCACCTGCTGGGCAGAAGTTCCTGCCGCGCCAGGTGATGCACCTGCAGCAGATCCTCGCGGGGTTCCCCCTGCTCGATGCCTGACCACTGCCGACACTCGCCCCGTGAGTGCCGCGCTGTGGTCTGAGGCGGTAGCGCTGCGCGGGCACCGTATGCCGCCCGGCCGGCGGGACAGCATACGCGCGCACGCACCGATCACAGTGTTGGCGAATCCGCAACCTTTGGTCCAGATTCTCCGACCTGCGTTGTTCGGGCGGATTGTGGTTTAGTGGCGCCCAGTGCCCGGCTACATCGAACGCATTGGAGGCAACGACATGGCCAGTGACTATGAGCGGATCGGCGGCGGCCCCGCCGTCAGCGCGGTGGTTGACGAGTTCTACCGCCGGCTCACCGCGGACGACCAGGTCAGCCACTACTTCGACGATGTGTCGCTCCCGACCCTCAAGCGCCACCAGGTGCTCATGATCACGACCATCCTCGGTGGCCCGAACGGGTACGACGGCCGTGCGCTCGACGAGGCACACGCGCCGCTCGGCATCACTCATGGCGACTACGACCGCGTCGGCTCCCACCTCATGTCCACCCTCGACGACGCCGGCGTGCCGGACGACATCCAGGGCCGCGTGGGGGCTGCGCTCGGACAGGTGCGCGACTCCATCGTGACCGCACCCTGACCACATGGACACAGATCGACTCAAGTCGACCTGGCACGAGGTCACCCTGCACGGTGACGACGTAGCGCTGTACTTCTACTCGCACCTGTTCGTCACGCACCCGGAGCTGCGGGACATGTTCCCGCTGACGATGGACGCCCAGCGCGACCGCCTCGTCGGCGCGCTCGGCCGCATCGTCAGCAACGTCGACCAGCTGGGCGAGGTCGTGCCGTACGTCGAGCAGCTCGGTCGCGACCATCGCCGGTTCAGCGTCATCGCCGAGCACTACGACGCCGTCGGTGCCTCGCTCCTGTGGACCCTGAAGCACTTCCTCGGCGACGCGTGGTCGGCGGACGTGGCCCGCGACTGGGCCGACGCCTACGGCGTCGTCGCCACGACGATGGTCGGGGCGGCCGAGGCGGTCGAGGACACGCAGCCCGCGTGGTGGGACGCAGAGATCATCGAGGCGACCCGGGTGAGCCGGGAGATCGCCATCGTGCGGGTCCGGCCGGACACCCCCGTCCCGTACGAGTCCGGGCAGTCGCTGGCCGTCACCATCCCGCAGGCGCCGCGGGTATGGCGCTACTTCACCCCGGCGAACGCCCCGCGAGGCGACGGCTGGATGGAGTTCCACGTCGGCCTCGTGCCCGGCGGCCTGGTCAGCCGGCCGTTCGTGGCATCCGCACGCGCGGGCGACCGGATCCGCCTCGGCGCCCCGGTCGGCACGGCTCTCACGATCGACGCCGCGGCCGAGCAGGACCTGCTCATGGTCGGCGGAGGCACCGGGATCGCGCCGTTCCTTGCCCTCCTCGAGGACATCGAGCGGGCGTGGCTCGCGGGGCAGACGACCCGTCGGGTGCACCTCGTCCATGGCGCCCGCTTCGCGTGGAGCCTGTATGCCAGCGACCGCCTGCGGCACTTTGCCCAGTACCCCTGGTTCTCGGCGACCGAGGCGGTGTCGGACGATCCGACCTACCCCGGCGCTCGCGGTCTCGTCGGAGACGTGGCAGCCTCGGTGACGATGCCCGGAGCGTATGACGCGCTCGTCTGCGGGTCGCCGCTCATGGTGTCGCACACGACGGCGGCCCTCATGGCGAGCCCGAAGGCTCCCGAGTCCATCTCCTTCGAGGAGTTCGCCATCACCTCGGAACCGCCGGTCGAGGCGACGGCCGTCGGTCGGCCCACAAGATAGGAGGGTTGCCGTGAACGACGGTGCGAACAACGTCACGACGTCCCAGGAAGACAAGTACGCGGAGGTGAGCCTCCGCGCAGTCGAGCTGCTCGCCAAGGCACAGCGAGCGGCGGACGAGGCCGTCGCCGAGGCCCAGTCCTACGCCCGCGACCTCGAGAAGTCGGCCCGCGAGCAGTACCGGCAGATCCTCCAGCGCGCCCAGACGGCCGCTCAGCAGGTGGCGACCGCCGAGGGTGCGCGCGCCGAGCAGGCCGGGGGCGGTGGTGGCGCAGTGGACGCCCAGCAGCTTGCCTACGTGCGGACCTACGCTCGCGTGGCCCACACCCAGCTCAAGTCGGTGCTTGCGGCTCTCAACGACGAGCTCGACCAGCTCGCGGCGATGGCCGAGGGCACCTCGGCGGCCGCCGCGCCGAGCGCACCACCGCCCGCACCCCGGGCCGCACCGCCGGCGCCTCCAGCCACTCGGGAGGCCCCGCGGCCCACGCCCGGCACGTACGGGTCCGCAGCAGGCCAGCCGCCCGCGGGGCCCGCGCCGACCGCAGCCACGGAAGCGCCGTGGCGCCCGACCGAGCCGCCGTGGCAGCCCAGTGATCCGTGGCGCCCGACCGAGCCGCCGTGGCAGCCCAGTGATCCGTGGCGGCCGGGCGAGCCGTCGGGCACTGCACCGAGGTCGACATCGTCCGCCAGGCCCACGGAGACCAACGGTGCCACAGCCTGGCCCCCGATCGCAGCGGCGACGAACTCGATCTCGTACTTCCACCGCGACTCCACGTGGGAGGAGGGCCCCCGCTGACGCGGCGGGGTGCTGGGGCCGGGCCGCAAGGCTCGGAGATCGCTGAGCCGACCCGCGGTGAGCGGTGACGCCTGGCGAGCCTGCAGTGGAGATCCGGACGGCCGGGAGAAGTTCCCGGATGCCTTGGGAGGCGGCCCGATTCGCCAGGGGGTGAGATCGGGGAACCTCAGGTCGTCAGCAGTCGCGCTCGACCGACGGAGGTTTCCATGAGCGCCGAGATCACGCCCACACCCACTCTCACCCCACTCACCGGCATCCGCCCCCGCGTCCTGTGGCGGACGGCGGGAGGGCTCGCCGTGGCCCATGTCGTGCTCATGTTCGCAGGCTTCAGCCAGGAGGCCGCGACCGAGCAAGGCACACCGGTGGCCGACTTCGTGCGCATCATCGGCGGCGCCGACGCCACCCGTGCCTTCGCCGGCGGCTACGTCGAGGCGCTGTCCTTCCTCGTGCTCGTTCCGGCACTGGTGATCCTCGCCCGGCTGTTCAGCCGTCGGACGGAGGTGGGCCGGGTCGCATCCGGGTCGTTCCTGGCGTTCGGCACGGCATACGTGGCCTCGACGCTTGCGGTGGGTTTCGCTCCCGGTGCGGCTGCGATGTACGGGCTCCAGCACGGCGGCGACGCGGGTGCGGCATCGATGGTCATGGACGTGCGCACCTTCGCCTTCTACCTTCAGGTCGCCACGACGTGCGCGATGGCCCTGGCCCTGGGCGTGGCCGCTCTTGCCGAGCGTATGCATCGGCGGTGGGTCGGCTGGGGTGGTGTCGGCTTCGGTGCCGTCGGACTCGTGGTCACCCCGTTCGCGCAGAACGCCACCTCGATGGTGTGGCTGATCTGGTGGGTGGGCCTCGGCGTCCTGTGCCTGAGGGGTTCCGGTGAACCTCGCGAATCGCGGGTGCCGCATAGCGCGGATGCAGCATCCTGATCCCGTGTCACGATCCTTGGCGGCGCTGGCGGTCCTCCTCGGGGCCGTCAGCGAAGCCGTCGCCGTCGCGCTGGCTGAGCCGGGGCCCGCACGCTGGGGTGAGCTCGCAGTAGCCTGCGCCATCGCGGCGTATGCCGTCGTGGGCCTGCTCATCATCTGGCACCACCCGCGCCACGTCGTCGGCTGGCTCGCGGTCCTCATCGTGCCGGTGTGGGGCGTCGGGCAGGCGCTGGTCGCCGCGTCCTATCAGGCGCTGCAACGCGATCCGGCAAGCACCTTCGCCGCACTGATGTCGGTCGCCGGGACGTTTCTTCGGGGGTTGCCCTGGCTGGTCGCGGTGGCATGGCTTCCGTTGGTCTTCCCCGACGGCTGGCCGGCCCACTCGACCCGGCTCCGGCGCACGGCCCGAGTCGTGGCTGCCACGACGGTCGCCCTGTTCTCGCTCGCGGGCATCCTCTCGCCGACGCTCAGCGACCTCCGGGTGGGCCACATCGACAACCCGGTGGGGCTGCCACACTCCGTCGCGCCTGGCATGGAGGCGTTCGGTGCGCTCACCCTGTTGTGCGGCATCGCCGCGATCGGCCTCGCGGTCTCGTGCCTCGTGCAGCAGTACCGCGGAGGAAACCCCCTCGGGCGCCAACAGACGGCCGTTTTCGGGATCGCGTTCCTGTGCCCGGTCGCCGGGCTGGTCCTGAGCTTCGGCGACGCGGCGACACCGCTGATCTTCGGCATCACCAGCCTGCCCGTGCCGGTCGCGCTGGGCCTGGCCGTGCTGCAGCACCACCTCTACGACATCCCGCTGCTGGTCAACCGCTCGCTGGCCTACGGCACCCTCTGGGTGGCGGTCGCCGGCCTGTATGCGGTGGTCATCGCGGGCGTCGGATCCATCCTGCAGAGCAGCGGCGCCGCGTGGCTCCCGTGGGTGGCGGCCGGCGTGGTCGCCGTGAGCTTCGCACCCATGCGCGACGCACTCCAGGCAGCGTCGAACCGAGTCGTCTACGGCCAGTGGTCGAGGCCTGGTGACGTCCTCGCGGCGACAGCACGACGCCTTGGGGACGCGACAGACGTGCCGGCCCTGCTCGCCTCCCTGGTCGAGGAGGTCGGCTCCGGACTCGGGCTGCCCTACGTGGAGATCACCGATCCCGACGGCCGGACCCTTGCGGCATACGGCACCGCCACCAGCGACCTCGACCGGCTGCCGATGACGTCCTACGGCGCGGTGGTCGGGAATCTCGCCTGGGCGCGAAGACCGTTGCGGCAGAGCGACCGCCATCTCCTCGTCGACCTCGCCAGGCAGCTGGGGACGGTCGCCCATGCGCAGGGGCTCCTCGACGCGGTCAGGGCGTCCCAGGAGAGGCTCGTGAGCGCCCGCGAGGAGGAGCGACGGCGGCTGCGGCGGGACCTTCATGACGGGCTCGGCCCGGCACTGGCAAGCCTTAGCCTGCGCGTTGACACGACGCGCAACCGGCTGGGCACCCCGGACGGCGGGTCGCCGGAAGCGGATGCCGCCCTTGTCGCGTTGCGGTCCGGCATCCAGGCGACTGTGGTCGACGTGCGCCGGATCGTCGAGGGGCTGCGCCCTCCCGCCCTGGACGAGCTCGGGCTCGTCGAGGCCGTCCGGCAGCTCACGGACGGGCTCGTCGCCGGAGCCGACCTGCTGGTGCAGATCGATACCGACGAGCTGCCGCGGCTTCCGGCGGCAACCGAGGTTGCGGCATACCGGATCGTGCAGGAGGCGCTGGCGAACGCGGTGCGTCACGCGCGCGCAGAGCACGTGTGCCTCCGGCTCCGCCACGCCGACGGGTCGGTCGACCTCGAGGTGAGCGACGACGGCACCGGCGTGCTGGTCCCCCGGGAAGGCGGAATCGGCCTGCCGGGCATGCGCGAACGGGCGGAGGAGATTGGTGGAACGTTCGCGATCGTCGCCGTGCCGGGGTCCGGGACGACGGTCTCGGTGCGCCTGCCCGCGCCTGTGCGAGCGATGGCGGCCGTGCCGTGATCCGCGTCCTCGTCGTAGACGACCATCCGCTCTTCCGCGACGGGCTGGCGGGGCTGCTCGCGACGGTCGATGACACCGAGGTCGTCGGTCTCGCCGGAGACGGGGACACTGCCATCCAGCTCGCAGCGGCCCTCACCCCCGACGTGGTGGTGATCGACTTCAATATGCCGGGACTCCCTGGGCTCGAGGCGATCCGACGGCTCGTGCGCCTCCAGCGGCGCCCCGCCGTGCTCGTGCTCACGATGGTCGAGGACCCGGACGCGGTGACCGCGTCGCTCCAGGTGGGCGCGAGCGGGTACGTCCTCAAGGGCGCCGCCCAGGAGGAAGTGGTGGCGGCGATCCGCACGGTCGCATCCGGCGGAGCCGTCGTGGGAGCCCGCGCCGCCCAACAGTTCCTGAGCCGGCGCGGCCCGGCCCACCCCGACCTCACCGAGCGCGAGGCCGAGGTCCTCGCGCTGCTGGCCCAGGGCCGCAGCAACACCGAGATCGCCCGCGAGCTCGACATCAGCGTCAAGACGGTCCAGAACCACGTCTCGCACGTGCTCGCGAAGCTCCAGGTGCGCGACCGCACCCAAGCCGCTTTCCGCGCCCGCGGGCTGTGAGCGATGCTCCACGGGTTCACAGTGGCGGCAGACGAGCGCGCCCGGCAAAGCCTCACGACCGACCCGGCCGTTCACCCTCGGCTTGCTAGGTGTCTGACGACCCTGCGGGCAGCTCCAGGACGACACCTGCAGCCGGGTCCGCCGGGTCTGGGTAGGCGACCGAGTGGCCATAGCGGCTCATCAGGTCGGGGTCGCCCCAGCGCGCAGTCCGGTCGTTCTTGTAGTTGAACCAGAGCGTCGCGCCAGGTGGAGCGCCGGTGACGACTCTGGCCACGGCCGCGTCGTCGGGGTGGTGGAAGACGTCGCCGTTGCTCGAGACGATGTAGTTCTTGGCCGGAGCCGCAGCGACGAGGGCGCGAAGCACATTGGCCTCGCTCCCGTGGTGCGGCAGCTTGAACACGTCGACGTCGAGCCTCTCCTTGCCCCGGGCCTTCGCAGCGGCGGCGAGGCCGGTCGCGAGCACGGTGCCGTAGGAGTCCCCCGCGAGCACCGCTGTCACCCCGCGATGCTCCACGATGAGGCCGATGCTGCTGCCGTTGGGGACTGACGTGTCCCGGGCTGTCTTGCGGGCGGCAATGCGTACGAGGTCGTCCAAGGGTTCGAGGACGTCGGGGGTCGGAAGGGGCCGGCTTGCACGTCGCGCGTCCTGGAGCGCCTGGGCCCACTTCGCGCTCAAGGCGCGGAGCCGCTCGGTCGTAGGAGACACGACCGAGATCGTGGGTCCGTCCGGCACGTTGACCCTCGGGAAGCCCTTCTCCGTCCCCAGGTCGATGGGCCCACCCCCGAAGGCGACGTTCCACGGCAGCGCGGCGCGACTGGCCCTGCCCGCCCCCGGGCCAGGTTTGCCGAGCAGGTCGGCGACCACCCCCTCGCCTTGTTCGATGCTGCGAGCTGTGCCGTCTGCGCCGGGAAGATGCGTGCGGCCGTTGAACCAGAAGTCCCTGATGTCACCGGCGAGGTCGCTCGACAGCAGGGGGAGCATGCCCCCGATGTGGTCGCTGTCGATGTGCGTGACGAGGGCGACGTCGATGGTGTGGTCGTCCTGGGGAAGCCGTCTCAGGCGCGCCTCGAGAAGCGGCCAGGTGTCCGGCGGACCGCCGTCCACGAGCATTCGCCACGGTCGGCCATCGGGCCGCAGGCACTCGATGAGCAGGCAGTCTCCCAGTCGGGCGGGGAGCACTTCGATACGCATGGCCAACGACATGTCGCCAACCCCAATTCGCTACATCTGCTAACACGTCCGCGGCGAGCCCCCGTCGAAGACCCACGCTACTGCCGGGTCAACGCGATTCGCATCCGATCTTCGGGGCTGATGAGGTGGTCGGGGTCCTCGGCGTTCTCGTCGACGTCGATCTGGACCCGGTGGACGCGTCCGGTGAAGATCCCGGTCCGAAGGTCGTAGTCGTCGCTGACGGGCGTGGCGCTGTCGCTGCTGACGTCCATGGTCTCGTCCGCGGAGAAGACCATCGGGACCGTGGCCTCGACCCGGCCGCCGCCCGTCCTCCGGCCGTCGACAAAAAGCCCGACCGAGCCGCCCTTGCCCAGGCCGCCTCCGTCGTAAGCGAACTCGACGCGGAGCTGGTGCGTGCCCTCCGGGACGGGCTCCTCGCCGTAGACCTTGAACAGCCGAATGCCGAATAGGTTGTAGCAGTAGGCGAGTACGCCCTCGTGGAGGTACACGCTCCAGCCACCGAACGATCCTCCTTGGGCGACGACCACTCCCCTGGCTCCGTCGCCCGGGATCGTCACGTCGGCCGTTACCGCATGCGATCGGTTCTTGATGTTGAGGACGGAGTTCTCGGTGAGGCGGCCCATCCCGCCGAACAGCACCTGGCTCTTGCCGGCGATCAAGGACGGACGGCCGGCCATGCCCGGGTCGAAGCGTTCGACGCGGCGGTCATCGAGCGGGAACACGTTGTACTTGGCGGCCTCTAGCAGGAACATCGACTGCAGCCGCGCGAGCTGGTCGGGGTGCTCGGCCGCCAGGTCGCGAGCCTGCGTCCAGTCGTCCGGACCGTAGAGCTCCCACTGGTCCTCGGCGAACGACGGCAGCGCCTCCATGACCCACGGGGTCGAGTGCCGCGTCACCGCGGTCCATCCCTCGTGGTAGATGCCGCGGTTGCAGAACATCTCGAAGTACTGCGTGCGGTGCCGGTCCTCTGCCTTCGCGGCGTCGAAGGTGTAGCCCATGCTGACCCCTTCGTAAGGGCGCTGCTGGATGCCGTGCACGAACGTCGGCTCAGGCAGACCGGCGGCCTCCAGGATGGTGGGCGCGACGTCGATGACGTGGTGGAACTGGTGCCGCAGCTCACCCTTGGCCTCGATGCCTCGCGGCCAGTGGACGATCGTGCCGTTGCGGGTGCCGCCCCAGTGCGACGCGACCTGTTTGGTCCACTGGTACGGCGTGTCCATCGCGTGGGCCCAGCCGACCGCATAGTGGTTGTATGCCGCCGGGGTGCCGAAGTCGTCGATCCGCGAGGCCATGAACTCGGTGGTCTGCAGCGCGTTGGCGCCGTTGAGGACGATGAGCTCGTTGAAGCACCCTTCGGGCGTGCCCTCCGCCGAGGCCCCGTTGTCGCCGACGATCGCATAGACGAGCGTGTCCTCGAGGACGCCGAGCTCGTCGATGGCGTCGATGAGGCGCCCGACGTGGTGGTCCGTGTGCTCGAGGAAGCCGGCATACACCTCCATCTGGCGGGCGAGCACCGGCTTGAGGTCGTCGGGCATGTCGTCCCAGGCCGGGATCTCGTCCGGCCTGGCGGTCAGCTCCGCATCCGCGGGGACGACTCCGAGCTCCTTCTGCCGGCTCAGCGTCTGCTCGCGCAGGACGTCCCACCCGGCGTCGAACTCACCGCGGTACCGGTCGGACCACTCGGTCGGGACATGGTGCGGAGCATGGGTCGCACCGGGTGCGTAGTAGACGAAGAACGGCCGGTCCGGCATGAGCGCCTTCTGCTGGCGCACCCAGTCGATGGCGTGGTCGGTCATGTCGTCCGTGAAGTGGTAGCCCTCCTCCGGAGTGCGGTCTGGTTCGACCGGGACGGTGTCGCGGTAGATCGCCGGCGCGTACTGGTTGGTCTCGCCGCCGATGAACCCGTAGAAGTGCTCGAACCCGCCGCCACCGGAGGGCCAGTTGTCGAACGGGCCCATCGGGCTGGTCTGCCAGACGGGGACCTCATGGCACTTGCCGAACTGGGCGGTCGAGTAGCCGTTCAGCTTGAGCGTCTCGGCAAGCGGTGCGCAGTTCTTGGGGCGCAGCGAGTTGTATCCGGGCGCCGAGGTCGCGATCTCGGTGACGCCACCCATCCCGACCGTGTGGTGGTTCCGGCCGGACAGCAGCGCCGCCCGTGTCGGCGAGCACAAGGCCGTCGTGTGAAAACGCGTGTACCGCAGCCCTGCCGCGGCCAGCCGGTCGAAGGTCGGGGTGCGGATCGGCCCGCCGAAGGCGCTCGAGGCGCCGAAGCCACAGTCGTCGATGAGGACCACCAGCACGTTGGGAGCCCCCGGGGGCGGGTACATCGGCTCGATCGGCGGATAGGTCGCGGCCGGGTCCTTGGCATCGAGGACGGGCGGCGACGTCACCTCGGGGTCCGGGATCGGCAACGACGTGCGCGGGAGGTTGGACATGGTCGGGCTCCTTTCGGGCGCTGCTCCGACCCACATTGCGACCGCTGCCCGGCGAGGGGCATCACCCCTGGCAGGCGGTTCTGCAGCGGGACCCAGTGTCGCCGCGGCAGCCCGGACACCACCTACGGGCGACTCCTGGGGTGCGAAGCCTCTGGAACATTCACCTCGTTGGCTACCGATCCGGCGGCCGGCCGTCATGTGGCAGCACATAACACCAGATAACATCAATGATCACACCAAGCACCGCGACGAATGAGACGATCGTCCACATGATCGAGTGACGTTGATCTACCCAGTGCGCCAAGGCGTACCCGGCGAACAGCAGCACTGCACCAGGGTAGATCACCCAGGAATGACTCCAAAGCCCGAAAATGGTTCTCGTGCGACTCGCAATTCCTGACGTCCCGCCGTTCGTTCTTGATGCACTCATCGATGATTCATATCCTCCAGATCAAAGCTCTACCGAACCATTCCGACCGCATCATCGAAACCGGAAACAGTTCGTAACCTTAGTCGCCGCCGGACTCCTCAACGGATATTGCCAGATATTGGTCTTCCGACGCCGCGTTTTCGAGCGAGCCCGTGCGTCCCGGCGTCACCCACACGACGGCTGGGCGCCCTTGCAACACCTTTACAGATATCACAGGGCTTCCCGTCCAGCTTATCTTGGCCCTGCATGCGTGAATTCCAGGGGAGACCGCCACGGATAAAGTCCCTCCACTGGGGATTCGACCGACATCGTGACCATCGACTTCGATTGTGTATTTTCTAATCATGTCCTGCCACGTCCGGTTGCGTCGAAAGATCATCAATCCGACGCTGTCTTCCTCGTTGGCGCTGCTCACTCCTGGCCTCCGTTGGCTCAGCTAGACGCCGGGCCTTGCGCTCCTGCCGCGGCGATGGCTGGTCCCGCTCATGCGGCGGCACCGTCCATCGCGGACAGTACCACTACCCACAGAAAAGCGACGCCGATGAGACAGACAATCCCGCAAGGAACAATGGTGCCGCGAACCACCCGACACGATCCAGGATTGTGTTGGTCGCTGTCTATTCCAGTGTATATGTCCTCGACAGGACCTGCTAGGGAGCGCTTTCGTCGAAAGATGATCAAATCAGGATCTCGTCGGCGCCCCAGACACTCATGCCTGAAACTCCCCCAACCACCCTCTGCCACCATAGCGCCACAGCGTTCGGTTCCGAGCAACGCGGCTCACCTGGCTGGCCAAGGCCTCAAGCTCCGTCCTGTCGAATGTTGGCTTCGAAACCAAAAAGCTCTCGATCAAGCCCACATATGAATGGTCTGGCAGCCCGCTAATTGCAACAGGCTGGATCCTGCTATCACGGCAGTGAAGCAGGGCCCTGGAGTTCTTGAAGTCAGCGGACTGGATCGTTGACCACTCCGATGTCACCACATCGCGTCGCGTCCTGGTTATCACACCACGAGGTGAGAGGACCAACTGTCCCAGCTTGAAGACGGCTAACGGCAGTGCCATAAGTGAAAGCAGGACGGCGAGAACTCCCAATAAGAGCGCACGAAGCCTCCAACTTTCGGAATCTCTCGAGCCGAGATCGCAACAAGCGTAAGGCCAACGCATTGCAAGGAAGAACGTTCCAGCGCCGGTTCGCCATGTAAATCTCGGAACGAAGATCAGCTGGTGCCCGCCTCCATCGGCGGGTCCGACTTTGAATCCCGGCCATTCACAGACATCCCGCGTCAACATACCCGCCCAATCACGGCAACAGATCCGCAATCGGACCCGGGCTGATGGACGTGACGCCTAGCCATCGTGCCTCTGCCGCTGCGCCTCAACTTCAAGCTCTCGAGCCTTGCGTTCCTCCCGCGGCGACGGCTGCCCAACCGCCGGCACAGCCGAGCCGACCGCGGCACCTTCACGCGCGGCGGCCACAAGCCCGGGCGTCGCGCCTGCCATCCAGCCGGCGCCGGGCACGGCGAATGTCGTCGCGGCTGCCCAGTCTGCAGCCCAAACACTCGCGCTCGACGGCCAGACCACTAGTGTCCACGCTCGTCAGCACGAGTGACGTGAAATGCCGGATCGGACAGGATCGCATCACGTAACTCTGAAGCTGACACGGTCAGAAACGAGGTTGAGACGTGCAGGTGGCGGTCATCTCGGCGACGAAACCTTGATTCGCGGTTATGCTCGGCCTCGAGATTCACATGCAGAACAACTTGGGCGCTTGCCGGTGTCGTCGCGGATATACCAACCGATGTGATGTCCCCCCACGCTGCCAGACGCCGCCGGAAGGGAAACGAGTCGTCATGCACCCCGTCATCGTCAATGCGGACCGTCAGTGTTTTGCTTCGCGCGACCAGGTAGCAGGCCCAGACGGCGCCGGCGGCACACACGGGAACGAAGATGCCGAACCAGCTCGAAACTTTGCCGGTGCTGACGAGCGCGGCACCCAATGTGGAAAGCCCAATCAGACCCACGACGGTTGAGACCAGCCTCTGCCGGTCACATCCGAAGGTGACTGAACCGCCGAGCTTCCGCGATGGAATCGAGCCCGGCGGGCGCGCCCCAACAAGCACGGCGAGGCCAATGTCGAGCATCGCGAGTATCAAGAATGTCGCGCTCAACGCCACAAGAGGCGCCTCGGGGAGGCGATCCGCAATTCTCGGAGACAACGCCATTCCGGCCGTGATGAACATCATTCCGCCCGCGCCGAGACCCAAGGGGCTAATGCGTCCGATGAGGGATTCACGTCCGTGGGCCCAATAGTACGACTGCACAGGAGAGCCTGCCGCGCCACTCCCTAGATCGCTGGGACCCATGTATAATCCTCCGGATCAGTCGGCCCGACCACGATAGAGTCGATAAACCCGTTTACCTTCTCGCCAACGGCGCTGCCGCCTACACCCCCAAAATATCCGCCAATCACGCCGAGCACTGGGCCGCAGATCAGATCGCCGATTCCTCCGCAGACGCCTCCCGCGCCTTCGCCGAGAGCGGCGCCGCCGGCCGTAAAGGCGGTGTTGAATCCGCCGATCACCAACGCGTGTCGGAGCTTGGTGGTGTTGTCGATCTGCTCGGATGTCCCATCGTGCTCCGAGTCGTGCTGCCAACTATCAGCCGCAGCAAGTACTCCGCTAACTCCTAGTAAGCACTTCTTGGCGACGTCCAGGCCCGTGATGAGACCATCGCTCTTCTGTGAGCCGCGGAGAATCTCTGCAGCGGCTTCGTCCGTCTTTTCAATTCCCTTGGCGGATTGAGCGATTACGTAGTCGGTGGCGACGTGTGACGCTTCGCCGCCGCCATGGATGCGTTCGAATGTGCTCTCATGCGGTTCGGCGGGACGCTCCACCCGGCGATCGGCCTGAAGGGTGCGCCCTCTGGCACGCAGGGCGAGCATCTCGTGCCGCTCCTGTTCGAACTCGTACCGGAACCCGTGGTGTGCCGCGGGCACGTACCGGTGCGACGTCGACGCGGCCTGGGTGTGGTGGACCGGCGGCGGGACATAGGAGGGGCCGAGATCGTCGGCGACGCGCATCAGGCCAGACGGGTCCCAATTGTCTACAGGGTTGCCTGAGGCGTAGCTGTAGGGGTTCCACCCGGAGGGGTCGTCGGGGTCCATGACCGGGTCGGTGGACAGGAACCGCCCGAGGCCGGGGTCGTAGTCCCGCGCCCCGATGTGGCTGAACCCGGTGGTGGGGTTGACCGGCTTGTCGATGAAGCCATGAGCATCAGGCCAGGTCCCTGTGGTGCCCGTCAGGCCGCCGGGCCCGCGGGTCTCCCCGAAGGGGTTGAGCCGGCGGACCCCGACGACCTGGTTGGCGTCGGTGATCGCGAGCTGGCCGGTGCCGTGCGGGTCGCAGGTCACGAAGGCCACGCTACTGGTGCCGGTCTGGTCGGCGATGGGTTGGCCTAGCCACGTGTAGTGAATCGCCCCGGGTTCAGTGGAGAGTCAGGTGTGCTTCCTCGGCGGGTGCCGGGGCAGCGGTGTTGGCAGCGTAGTAGTTGGTCTCGTGCTCGATGGGCGGGATGTCGTGGCACCAGGAGTGGAGTCGTTCGCGGTTGTACCAGTCGACCCATTTGAGGACCTCGAACTCGACATGCTCCAGGGACCGCCATGGGCCGGCTCGGTGGATCAGCTCGGTCTTGAACAGCCGGTTGAGGGCCTCCGCGGCGGCGTTGTCATAGGAGTCGCCCTTGGACCCAACCGAGGCGATGATGCCGGCCTCGTCGAGGCGTTCGGTGTAGCGGATCGACAGGTACTGAACGCCGCGGTCGGAGTGGTGCACCAGCCCGGCCAGGTCGTGGCCCTCGT